>CAJJMF010000095.1 GCA_905192805.1 uncultured Sutterella sp.
GGCGTGCCGTGCGCTTATTGGATGTGAAGCCTGAACACAAAGTGGCAGACTTTTTCTGTGGCTTAGGCAACTTTACGTTGCCGTTGGCGACGCGAGCCAAAAAAGTCATCGGGATTGAAGGGCTCGAAGGCTTGGTGGCCCGTGCCCGTCAAGGGGCGGTCGATAATGGGTTAGCCGACAAAACCGATTTTGTCGCTCGTAACCTGTTTACCTGGTCTGAAGACGATTGGAATGCGCTTTGGAAAAAGATGGATGGGATTGATCGCGTTTTAATCGATCCGCCCCGTGAAGGTGCCTTAGCCTTGGCACGTGTGCTGGCTGCGACCGATAAGCGTCCCGAACGCGTGGTGTATGTGTCCTGTAATCCTGCCACGTTAGCGCGTGACTTAGCGATTTTGTACCATGAAGGGGGATGGCATATTCGTGCCGCTGGGATCATGAATATGTTCCCGCACACGGGACATGTGGAAAGCATTGCGGTACTTGAACCCGGTCCTAAACCCGAGAAACTCTCGGAAGAAGCCGAACGCTTAGAACGTCGAATTAGTGCTCAGGGCGATGACCAAAAAACGGACTTGAGTATGGACGATCAGAGTTAACGCTACTCGTTACGAACCTCAAAAAGCACGGTGCCCCGCGGTGTGATGAACATCGGTTGGGACACCGTTTTTTTTGTCTGAATCCTTGCGGTTGGCTATGAGGATTTTCACTAACAGGGTTAACGCTAAATAGAACAATAAGTATAGTAATTAATTTATTTATAAGACTTTTTAAAATTAACTCACTGATATATGTTTAATGAAATTGCGCGAATAAGAACACGGAGTTAAACAAAACTGAACATACAGGTAAGTAACCGTGAAATATTTTTGATATTAGTCAAATGACCTAGGAGCCATCTACTTCAATACTACTACTCAAGAAGTAAGCGTTATTCGAAAGTACCCTGTTTCCCTGAGCCTTATTTCTTTAAATGAATGACTTTGACTAGATCAAGGAGAACGTTATGACTGAAATTTCCCGTCGTCGTCTGTTAGGTGGTTCCTTAGCTGCTGGTGCTGGCATGTTGGCTGGCGTGGCCAAGGCCGCTGAAATGCCCCAGAAGTGGGATGCGACCTATGACGTGATCGTTATTGGTTCTGGGTTTGCTGGTTTGGCTGCTGCGATTGAAGCCAAGAAAGCGGGCGCGAACGTTGTTGTGTTGGAAAAGATGCCCACGGCTGGTGGTAACTCCATTATTAACGGCGGTATTTTGACCGCTACGGGTTGCCCGCAACAGAAGATGCATGGCATTGAAGACTCGCCTGAATTGTTGGAAAAAGACATTTTGACGGCTGGTCTGTACATGAATACCCCCTCGAAGGTTCGCTTGGTCGCTCAGAGTGCTTTGAGCAACTATGAATGGACCATTAAGGAATTGGGCGTGCAGTATCTGCCGGACGCCATCGGTCAGGAAGGCGGTCACTCCGTACCGCGTTATGTCACGACCACGAACGGGTCGGGCTCGGGTATTGTCCAGCAAGAACTTAAACGCGTTAAGGAATTAGGTGTTCCGTTAATGCTCAAGTGCTATGTGGAAAAGATCATCCGCGAAAAAGACGGTCGTGTGGTCGGCTTACAGGTCCGCGAAGGTTATCGCTTCCCCAATAAGGACTCCGGCAAGGTGAAGTTCTTGAAGGCCACAAAGGGTGTGGTGCTCTGCTACGGCGGTTTCGCTGCTGACGTGAAATTCCGTATGTATCAAGACCCGAAACTGAACGATAAATTGGATACGACGAACCAGCCGGGTGCTACGTCCGAACTCTGGCGTGAAACCGCGGCGTTAGGTGCCTTACAGGTCCAGAATGACTGGATTCAGTGCGGTCCTTGGGGTAACCCGCGTGAAAAGGGCATGGGCATTGGCTGGATGTTTAACCAGACGGCCGCTGCGGAATACGGACTCTGGGTCAACTCCGATGGTAAGCGTTTCGTGAACGAATTGGCGAACCGTAAGGTGCGTGCTGACGCCATCATGGTTGAACAGGTCAAGGGCAAGAAGTGCTGGGCTATCGCGAACGAACCCAACGTCGCCCCGATGAAGAAACAGCGCCCTGGCTTCTTGGAAAAGATGCTTGAACGCAAGATCGTCGAAAAGTTTGACACGGTTGCGGACATGGCG
The DNA here is from genome assembly GCA_905192805.1 of uncultured Sutterella sp. Lineage (GTDB taxonomy): Bacteria > Pseudomonadota > Gammaproteobacteria > Burkholderiales > Burkholderiaceae_F > Sutterella. Next base: position 2,159 of record CAJJMF010000095.1, read on the forward strand.
AAGGCTTGTGGTATTGATCCGGCCGCTTTGCAGAAGCAGATTGATGAATTCAATGGCTATGTGAAGGCGAAGAAGGACCCAGTTCTCACCCGTTACATCAACAATGACCAGGTTCCGTTGGTTGATGGTCCTTGGTACATTGGCGAATTGTCGCCGAAGGTTCACCACTGCATGGGCGGTTTGGTGACCGACAATGACTGCCGTGTGATCGACGTCTTGACCGACGCTCCGATTCCGGGTTTGTACGCTGCCGGTGAAGCCACGGGCGGTGTGCACGGTGCGGTCCGTTTAGGCTCTGTGGCCATTTTGGATTGCTTGGTCTTTGGCCGTTTAGCTGGTAAGAACTCTGCTGCGGGTAAATAAACCAGCGTGAAGGAGTTCTCCGACGTGTGCTCCGAGCGGTGGCCGTAAAAGTGCCCTGCACCTAAAAACGACTCCGTTCGTCACACGTTCTCAGTAACTCAATCCAATCCTCTCGGGGGAAGCTTAGTGGTGCAAGCTTCCCCCGAGTTTTTTCAGGCGCCCTCGTGGGCTACCCACCGAAGTGAGTCCTTACCGCGATAAGCTTTCTCGGTCGATAGGGGAATGTTTATTTGATAAACATCAAATAACCTAGGAGGTAAATCCTACGATACTAATTCTTCAGACGTAAGCGTAACTCGAAAGCATTAGTTTTGAGAGTGCCTTATGAGACTACTGGAATTTGACTCAATCAAGGAGAACGATATGACTGAAATTTCCCGCCGTCGTCTTTTAGGAGGTTCGTTGGCTGCTGGAGCCGGTATGTTGGCTGGCGTGGCCAAGGCCGCTGAAATGCCCCAGAAATGGGATGCCACGTATGACGTGATTGTGATCGGTTCGGGGTTTGCTGGACTGGCAGCTGCGATCGAAGCCAAGAAGGCGGGGGCGAATGTGGTCGTACTCGAAAAGATGCCTACGGCAGGTGGTAACTCGATCATTAACGGGGGCATTTTGACCGCTACGGGGTGCCCGCAGCAGAAATTGCATGGGATTGAAGACTCGCCCGAATTGTTGGAAAAAGACATTTTGACGGCTGGTCTGTACATGAATACGCCAGCGAAAGTTCGTCTGCTGACACAGAGCGCGTTAAGTAACTACGAATGGACCATTAAAGAATTAGGAGTGGAATACTTGCCGGACGCCATCGGTCAGGAAGGCGGGCACTCGGTTCCGCGTTATGTCACGACGAAGAATGGTTCGGGTTCTGGGATCGTACAACCGCAATTAAAGCGCCTCAAAGAGCTCGGAGTCCCTCTGATGCTCAAGTGCTACGTGGAAAAGATCATCCGCGAAAAAGACGGCCGTGTGGTGGGCTTACAAGTTCGTGAAGGGTACCGTTTCCCCAATAAGGACTCGGGCAAGGTGAAGTTCTTGAAGGCAACTAAGGGTGTCGTGCTTTGCTACGGTGGTTTTGCGGCGGACCTCAAGTATCGTATGTATCAGGACCCGAAACTCTCCGACAAGCTCGATACGACGAATCAGCCGGGGGCCACGTCTGAACTGTGGCGTGAAACGGCTGCCTTAGGCGCGTTACAAGTGCAAAACGACTGGATCCAATGTGGTCCTTGGGGTAACCCGCGCGAAAAAGGCTTGGGTATTGGCTGGATGTTCAATCAAACCTCGGCGGCGGAATATGGCCTGTGGGTCAACTCCGACGGCGTGCGTTTCGTGAACGAACTCGCGAACCGTAAGGTCCGCGCGGACGCCATCATGGTCGAACAGGTCAAAGGTAAGAAGTGCTGGGCCATTGCGAATGAACCCAATGTGGCTCCGTTAAAGAAACAACGTCCTGGCTTCTTAGAAAAGATGCTCGAACGTAACATCGTTGAGAAGTTCGATACGGTCGAAGCCATGGCGAAAGCCTGTGGCATTGATCCCGTTGCCTTACAAAAGCAAATTGATGAGTTCAATGGCTATGTCAAAGCCAAGAAAGATACCGTTCTCGGGCGTTACATCAACAATGATCAAGTGCCGCTGACCGAAGGGCCGTGGTACATTGGCGAATTGTCCCCGAAGGTTCACCACTGTATGGGTGGCTTAGTGACAGATAATGACTGCCGTGTGATCGATGTATTGACCGACGCGCCGATTCCGGGGTTGTATGCTGCTGGCGAAGCCACGGGCGGTGTGCACGGTGCGGTCCGATTAGGTTCTGTGGCCATTTTGGACTGCTTAGTCTTTGGTCGTTTGGCGGGTAAGAATTCCGCTATGGGTAAGTAAACCCACCGTTGAGGAACGATACCGGGGGAGCGTGCGGGTGAATGGTTGACCCGTCACGACCTCCGGCTCGATGGATCGTTTAAACCGTAAAACATCGGGGGAAGCGATATGGTGCACGCTTCCCCCGATGTGTGTTCCTTGGGTTCGTTGTGGGTTAGGCCTCCGTACTTTGCGGCTGCTCCAATTTATCGAGGTGAATGCGCACCATTTTTTCAAACACATTCATGGCTAAGCCCATCTGCTGGGTGACACGTTGAATGCGCTGTGCATCGACTTGACTCGGGTCCGTTTGATGTAAGACCGACAAAAACGCCCGGGCAAAGGCCTCTTTTGTCGTCTCTGCTTGATGCGCCATACGGATGAAGTCTTTGCGGACTTTGGCGAAGTCCTGCATCTGCTCGTCCGTAAAATAGGGAGTGAAGTTTTTCGAAAGGATTTCGTTGTCGTAGACCTGCATGTAAAACAGCGTCTTGTTGCTCAGTTTGTCATCCTCACGCAATTCAGGGATTTGCTGGCGGGCCACCCAAAGGGCTACGGCTTCCATGACGCAGGACCAGAGAATTTGAAAACGACGGCGTTTTTTCTGGCCGAAAAAGGGAATAAAGGATAAACCGGCTTTGGCGGCGTGAGCGGCTTCTTTATAGTAAAGCCCAAGCGTCAGTTCGGTAGCACAACCACCGAGGGATTGGCCTAAATCTTCTGCAAAGGCTTTATTGATACGATTTGCCATAAGGTCCTCATGAAAAAGGGGTTGGTGTCGTGAGGAAGGGACACGATTATTTGGTGTCTCTGGTCAACGAGCATAAAGTTATTTTCTCACAGCCCGTATGCACTTGGATACATTAGAGCGCATAAAAATCCAAGCGTAAGGAATAGGCTCCACGATGCTCATGCTAAAATGATACGTTCGAGATGTTAGGCGAAGCCCTGTGTTTTGCCTAGAAATCCACTTTAACCACCGGCTAGTCAGGCTCATTTACGGCCAACTAACCGTTTAACTATCTATAACCAGAGTCCAAAAATGGCTATTGAACGTACCTTATCCATCATCAAGCCCGATGCCGTTGCCAAGAATGTGATTGGCAAGATCTATTCCCGTTTCGAAACGAATGGTTTGAAGATCGTCGCTGCTCAGATGCGTCATCTTTCCCAGGCGGAAGCCGAAGGTTTCTACGCCGTTCACAAAGAACGTCCCTTCTTCGCTGACTTGGTGAAGTTCATGACGTCTGGCCCGGTGATGATTCAGGTTCTCGAAGGCGAAGATGCCATCAAGAAGAATCGTGAACTCATGGGTGCTACCGACCCGAAGAAGGCTGCTCCTGGCACGATCCGCGCTGATTTCGCTGAAAGCATTGACGCCAATGCGGTTCATGGTTCCGACGCTCCCGAAACGGCTGCCGTCGAAATCGCCTACTTCTTCCCCACGTTGGCCATTCACAGCCGCTAATTTGGGATTGTGAGAGGATTATCCGTGACTGATAACGTTGTGAGCCCGGTTGAGCAAAAGGCAAAGGTGAACCTGCTCGATTTCGATATGGCAGGTTTAACGGCATGGTGTCAGGAAATTGGTGAAAAACCGTTCCGCGCCATCCAACTATCCCGTTGGCTTCATCGCCATGTGGTGGGGGATTTTGCCCAAATGACCAATCTCGCGAAGTCGTTCCGTGCCAAATTGGAAGACCTCGCGGAAGTGCGTGCGCCTGTGCCGATTGCAGAAAAGCATTCTGCGGATGGTACACGTAAGTGGCTTTTTGATGTCGGTCACGGTAACGCCGTGGAAACGGTGTATATCCCCGAAGACGATCGAGGGACACTCTGTATTTCAACTCAAGCGGGTTGTGCTATGGGGTGTCTTTTCTGCTCTACAGGGAAACAAGGGTTTAACCGCAATTTGTCGACCGCGGAAATCGTGGGACAACTGTGGTATGCCGAACACGAATTGCGTGCCCTCCACGGAATTACTGATCCCAATGATCGTGTGATTTCCAATGTGGTGTTGATGGGCATGGGTGAACCCCTGCAGAATCTGGATAACGTGATTCGTGCCTTAAAGGTGTTCCTCGATGACAACGGCTATGGTCTGTCGCGCCGTCGCGTGACCGTGTCGACGTCGGGGTTGGTTCACCAGATGGATAAACTTGCTCAGGAAACCCCCGTGGCGTTGGCGGTGAGTCTGCATGCAGCCGATGATGAAATGCGTGACAAACTCATGCCGGTCAACCGCAAGCATCCTTTGAGTGATTTGATGGCGGCGTGTCGCCGTTACTTGACGGTCGCACCACGTGACTTTATTACCTTTGAGTACGTGCTCTTAGGGGGAATTAATGACAGTTTGGCGGATGCCGATAAACTGGTCGAACTCGTGCGACGCGAACAAGTGCCATGCAAATTTAATCTGATTCCGTTTAATGCCTTTAGTCAGTCGGATTTACGTACCCCTGACCGGGATCAGGTGGTCGCTTTCTGTCGACGTTTAAATGAAGCCGGGATCGTTTCGACGATTCGTAAGACCCGTGGCGATGATATTGACGCCGCGTGCGGTCAACTCGCGGGTGAAGTACGCGATCGTACTCGTCGCGCGGAACGTTTGGCAGAACAAAAGGCACAAGCAAAGATTTATTTTCACAAAACATTGTCGGCTAAGCGTTCTCCACAATAGTGGGTGGAGAAACCGGGAAGGATGAATCATATGAACAAAGTGCAGACTCAGGGTAATGAAGTCTCTCAGGGCTTTGGGGCTCAATTGCGCGCTCAACGTGAAGAGCAAGGGATTTCACTTGGTGACTTAGCCGTTCGCACTCGTCTTCAGGTGGCGCAATTAACGGCGCTCGAAGAAGAGGATATGGCCCATTTACCTGAGCCGGTCTATGTTCGTAGTTTCATTCGTAGCGTGGCCCAAGTGTTACGTATGGACTCCGCCCCGTTGATTCAGGACTATATCAAACGTTATGGTGCGGGAGACCCTCAAGGGGTGTTACCGACCGTGGATGTCAAGCACGAACCCGTGTTGGTGCATGGTTCGACGCGCCGTGGTTTACGGTTACTTTTTACCTTACTCTTTCTCGCAGCGTTGGTTGCGGGGGCATGGTACGCCTTTACGGACGAAGGTGGCATTCGTTCCAGTATTGTGGAAACGGTGACCGGACAACAGCAAAAGCACTCGGAAGCCAAAACCGAAGCTCAGTTGGTGGCAGAGCCTCAGGGTGTCAAGGTTGAAGAGAAAAAGAATGTGAGCGCAGCGGAAAAAGCGCAAGCCCAATTGCCTCCACCCGTGCCGCCCACGCCTGTGACCCCGACAGCTGCTCCGGCCAATAGCACAGCGACGCCAGCAACGGGCACCACGGCTACACCGAATAGCGCTGGTGTTGGTGCTCTGGATGTGGCCAAAGATTTAAAGGCCAATACCACTGCCAATGAGAAGGCGGCGGAAAAACCGGCTGACAAGGCCACGGACAAAACCAAAGAAGCTCCCGTCGCTAAGTCACCCAACGAACGTCAATTGGTGCTCAGTGTGAAAGCCAATTGCTGGGTGGAAATTGTGGGGCCGCGTGACGAAAAACTCTTTATGCGTGAAATGCCCGCCGGCAGTTCTACTACGTTGGTTGTTCCCTTGGGAACGCGTATCACGCTCGGGAATGCCCCTGCGGCAAGCCTCAAGGTGGACGGAAGTGATTTCGATCTCGCCCAATCCACTCGCGGTGCGGTAGCGCGAATTACCTTGAAGTGATGTTCCAAAATCGTAATAGTCTTCAAAAAAGTGAGTGCATCAAACGAATGCGCTCACTTTTTGCCTAGTGAAACCGCATAACGATCAAATAATAGCTCGGAGTGTTAGAGTGGCTCTTAAAGAAATGAGTTTTCATCGTAAACGTCATGCTGTGCCTGTGACGTGGGGGAATAATACGGTAGTCATTGGAGGGATGAACCCCGTCGTGGTTCAATCGATGACGAATACGGCAACCACCGATGTCGAAGCCAGTGTGAAACAAGTGATGGAGCTTTGGCGTGCCGGTAGTGAATTGGTCCGTTTAACGGTCAATACCCCTGAGGCGGCACGTGCGGTGGTCGATATTCGTAACCGCTTAGATCAACTCGGTTGCCCGGTTCCTCTCGTGGGGGACTTTCACTATAACGGTCACAAACTCTTGACCGAAATTCCCGATTGTGCTGCTGCGCTCTCCAAATACCGTATCAACCCTGGCAACGTGGGTAAAGGTGACAAGGGCGAAGAAAACTTTGCCATGATGATTGAAGCAGCCAAACACTATGGCGCCGCCGTGCGTATTGGCGTCAATTGGGGAAGTTTGGACCAAGCGCTCCTTGCTCGGCTCATGGATGAAAATCAAGCCAAAGGGCTCCCTTTAACCCCACAACAAGTCGTGCGTGAAGCCATGGTTGAGAGTGCGGTGAGTTCTGCGGATCAAGCGGTGGCGATGGGCTTAGGGGCGGATCGTATTGTGCTGAGCGCCAAAGTCTCGGCGGTGCAGGAGTTGATTGCCGTTTATCGTATGCTCGATAAGCGCGCGAATTATGCCTTGCATTTAGGTTTGACCGAAGCGGGGGTAGGGTCCAAGGGGATTGTTGCCTCCAGTACAGCATTAGCCGTCTTGTTGCAGGAAGGGATTGGCGATACGATTCGTGTGTCGTTAACGCCGACACCGGGGGCGCCTCGCACCGAAGAAGTGGTGGTGGCTCAAGAGATTCTGCAGTCCATGGGATTCCGTAGCTTTGTTCCGCTGGTGACGAGCTGCCCAGGGTGTGGTCGTACGACCTCCGATTTGTTCCAACGCCTTGCAGCCAGTACCCAACAGTTCTTACGTGACCGCATGCCCGAGTGGCGTCAGAAGTATCCTGGCGTGGAATCGATGAGCGTGGCGGTCATGGGCTGCGTCGTCAATGGTCCTGGGGAAAGCCGTCAAGCGGACATCGGTATTAGCTTACCCGGGTTTGGTGAAAGTCCGGTTTCGCCCGTGTTTATCCGTGGGAAAAAAGTGGGTAGTTTGAAGGGCGAAGACATGCAGGAACGCTTTCACGCTATGATTGAAGAATTCGTTCAGAACACTTATGGCG
>CAJJMF010000096.1 GCA_905192805.1 uncultured Sutterella sp.
TCTCGCAATTGAAATAAGAAAGCGAGGATTTTAAGTCAATATCGTTCCTTCACAGAGGGACGATGTTGACGGAATTGATTGATTGAACGCGTACCCCATCCAGACTGCTCGTGTCAGATAACTCGACCCTAACACTCAGTGCTCTGAGTGCTCTTTACTCTCCTGAACGGGCAGTTGGTACGTGATTTTGACGTAGGTGACGTATGAATAAGTCCTATAAAGTGCTTTGGAATAAAGTCCGTGCTCAGCATGTGGTGACGAACGAACATAAACATGCCCATGGCAAAGGCAAGACCAAATCGACGCTGGTGGCTCAGCCTAAGCTTTCCGCTTTCATGATGGGATCGGCATTATCGTTGCTCTTGGCACCCCCCTTAGTACAAGCGACGACGATTACCCCGGGTTGGGCGAGCACGTCGGTGTCGACAGTGACGACGGCAAATGGGAACGTTACCGACATTAAGACCAATGTCTCAGCGAATGGGACGGGGATTAACAAGTTTGAAGAGTTCAACGTTTCGGCTCGGGATATTGCCAATTTGCATTTCAATGCGAGTGACACGCGCTTACTGAACCTCGTGAAAAACGACGTCACCATTAACGGGGTAGTCAACGCGGTCCAAGAGGCTGCACCATCAAAGCTCGCAAAAGGCGAATTAATGTTCGTGACGCCTAAGGGGCTAATCGTTGGGTCGACGGGCGTGATTAACGCTGGCAGTTTTACGGCGATTTCTACGACACAAAGTCAGTTTGATCAGTACTACAACAAAGAAGACTTTTCCAGCCTTACGGCCGCCCAAGTGGATGACATCAGTAAGGGGGAAATTCCGATTAATCCCAATGGCGTGATCACGATTAACGGATCAGTGAACGTTGCCAACCAGGTGATGGTGGCAGCGGGCACCGTGAACGTGGGGTCGACGGGTAAAGTGACCACGGGCGTAACGGACTTTAGTCAGCTGGTGAATGTTCCCGCTTCCGACAGCCTCAGTGCAGTGGAATCGGGGGTAAGTGGCGACGGATTAACGCTCACCGTTGATAATGCCACGGGCGACGTGACACTTATTTCTCGTGTCGAAGGAACGCTGGTCGGGACGCACACGTCTACCGAACATCAAGGAACGGAAGAAGTTCAACCTGGACAGGTTTCCAACGCGATCACTGTGAACCAAGTACGTGCCAAAGTGGCTGTGGATGCTGGTGCTCAGATCACGGCCACTGGCAAGGTCGCCATTGAAGCGGCGGCGGGCGCGGGTGCTTACGAAAAAGGCACGCGCACAACCATGGGCTTAGGGCAGACCGAAGTTCGCACGCGCTTTAAAGCCACGAAAGACATGGAAAGCTTTGATGTGGGCGCTGACGTTCAAGTGAACGGCACTGTGAAGGGCAAGAGTGTCCAGGTACGTTCCGTGGCGGATAACCGGCTCGATCACTCGTTAGGGTTTAATCTCTCTACCGCCAAAGACATGTTGGGTGGCTTAGTCCCCAGCGAAATGACCGATTTGGAAGGGGAAACGGTTGACTCAAAGACAAAGTCCACGTTAACCATGAGTTCGACGGCTCGCATTGAAGCCACCGATGACGCTGCTGTGCAAAGTTATGCCGATACGGATATCAACATTTCCGAAGGTTCCACCTGGAAGTCCTTTATTCAATACCCCGGTGAGCAATACATGCCGATTGTCAACGTGGTCAAACTCCGTGCGGATTCACAAGCTTCCACGACCACGGCAGGGCAAATTGTGGCGGGTAAGACCGTGACGGTGCATTCGGGCAACCGTTTACGTGCTGATGTGACCGCGCAGTCGGCCACGGGTAATACGAGTCAACCCCAAGGGGCAGCAGTGATTGCGAAGCTCTCTGGGGGAGCTAATACGACTCATGGAGCGAACATCCAAGGTACGGATCCTGCCACCACGACACTCTCCAACGTGTCGATTACGTCGCGTCAAGATAGTGACGTGGTCACCAAGGCAGACGTGGGCGTTCCGAAACAAGGACGGTTTGGGTTGGCTATCAATATTACTGAATTTGATACGAAAGCCAAGACTACCCTTAATACGCCTGTTGATCTAAAGGCGACTCAGTTAACCGTGGGGTCCGACAATATTACGGACACGCTCAAGACGTTGGCCACGGTTGACGTGGGCGATACGACACTCTTTATGAAAGTCAAGAGTAAGCTGCTCACGCCCGTTTCGAAGCTCGTCAATGTCGCTAACCTTAATGGAGGTAAGCAGGCAGCGGATCAGTCCACCAGTCGCTTCCAAGCGGGTGGGGCCCTCAACATCACACGTAATGCGCAAGATGCGACCGTGGAAGTGAATCGCGATATCACCAATAGGGGTGGCACGGTGGCAGTGAATGCGAAGTCCGAACTCTCAGACCATCACTACCGTGCGACAGCGAAGCAAGAAGTTCAACAAGGGAATGAACATGGTGAAGCGAGTACCGCGAAGTACTCGGGTACACTCGCAATTTTAGTCAACACGTCAACGGCTGAGGATCGTCAAGCGGTATCGTCCAATATTTACGTGTCGGATGGTGCGGACATTACGTCGAGTACAGGGGCGGTCACGTTCACGAACACGGCCGCGATCGAAAAAGAGCGCTACAAAGAACTGCTCGAAGACATTACGGATATTTACAACGAACTCAAGGATATTCAGGAGTCGGACTCAAGGTTTGCCACTGGCACAGCCAAAGTCAAAGAGGGAGCTCGTCGTATTAAAGAGAGTTTCGAGAGCAGTCCACTATGGCGAGACGCAAACAGTGAAAAAGCCAATGATCCGACCAATCCTGACAATCAAGAGCGTATTGATTCGTTCAAACTCTTAAATGATGGGATCAACGAATTAATCGCAGCAGGTGCTGGGCTTGGGTGGGCAGCTCTTCCCAAAGTGTTACCGTTTGGGTTTGCGGTGGTCGACTTAGTGAATCCCGCTGCTCACGGTAACCTCTATGTGTCAGCGGGTGGCAAAACCTCTAACGCAGCACAGGAAGTAACGATGTTTGCGGGGGGAGTGGGGATTGCTAACCAAGATATCGCGAGTCGCCTTGTGATTGGTAAGCATAGCCAAATCAGTGGTTCCACCGTTACGCTCAACACGACGAGCCGAAACGAAAACATTGCGATCGGAGGACTAACGGATACGTTCTTGGGGATCCCCTTACCGCAAATGACGAAAGGCAACGCCGTTGGTGGCAATTTCATTATGCAATCACTTGGGACCAACAACTTGTTGTTGGTGAGTGAAGATGCACAACTGCACAGTGCGGGTGTGGTGAATCTGAAGGCTCAGGATACGATTGATGCCTATGGGGTTTCCTTTGGCCTCGGCTTTAATAAAGGGACCGCGATGATTGCTGGGCTCGGTACGGTCACACGTTCTGATGGGCATAACCAACTCTTTATTGATGACGAAAGCCGAATCCATGGTAGCCAGGTGATTGCTAATGCTTTCCGTGACGACAATTTTGTGACGGTGGCTGGAGAGATCGGTCGCAATAAGAGCAGTGGCTCGGGAGCTGCGATTGGTGCGGGTGTCGGTGTGGTTGTTGGTGGAGTGAGCAATGAATTAACCGTTGGTGACTTTGATAGCTACACTGATCACGGGGAGGCGACTGGTAGCTTTAGTGCGAGTGATTATTTAGCTGGCTATATCGAAAGTACGGACACGGCTGGGGCTTCAGTGGATTTGACGGCCTATCATGAGCTCGATATGAACACCGTTGGTTTGGCGGCGATGCTTTCGAGTGACGATCAAACGGGCGGCGCTGGCGACACTGGTGGGGCAACGGGTGGAGGCCAGTCTGGTTCTACTGGAACGACGAATTCGGAGAAGTTCGCAGGAACGGACACGGATACGGTCGACAAAAATGAAGGTGGTATCGAGAAAGTCATCGACATGGTCGAGGAGTTTGTTCCTGATGGAGGAGCAGGGACAACGGTTAAAGCGGCCATGAAGTCCGATTTGATGACGAAGCTACGCAATATTCTTGGCAAAATCCAAGGAATCGAAGCAAAAGCCGATAATGTGCTGGGTCAAAACCAGGATGCCAACTTTGGTGAGGGCGGTAAGAATTTACTGTCGTCCACCAAGATGGCACAGCCGAGCATCGCGGGCAGTGGCGGTTCAGGTGGCTCTGGCGGTAATTCGAGTGGCTTCCGTATTACGGGGGCAGGTAGCTTTGCTTGGAATGATTTTGATAGCACCAATGCAACGAGCCTTTCGAGTGCAGCCCTCAAAGATACTCAGGGTGTCTTTACGATTCGAACCCAACCCAGTACCTCGGCTGGCAATCCCAATCGCGTCCAAATTGTGGCCATGACCGATCATTGGCAATGGGCATTGTCAGGTGCTGGTGCCATTGGTAAGGCGGCCAATTCGTCCTTTGCTGCCAGCATTGCGGGTGCAGTTGCAGTCAATAAAGGGACAACGAACAATACCGTGACCGTTAATGGGTTGACGGTACTTAACCCTGCTGAACTCAATATTGGTAGTTTAACAGAAGGTAGTTTGGTGTCTGAAGGCTTAGGGCTCGCTGTGGCTAATGGTGGTAAGAACACCTTGGGTTTCACCGGTGGGGTTTCCTACAATGCGACGGCGAATAACGTTACCACCGACGTGGCGGGACTCACCTACAATCCTGGAAATGCCGTGGGTGACTATCACCAGCATGCTTCCGCGAAAGATCACCAAATTACCGGCGGAACGGGGATTGGTGTCTCCAAAGGGACGAAAAATTCGGCAGCCATTGGAGCGAGTGTTGCCATAGCGGGTATGACCAATACGATTAAGAGTGACTTGTCGAACTCCACGCTAACGAATGTTAACCTCGTTGACGTGGAGGCGTTGACGCGTCTACTTCAGATCAATACGGCGGTGGGGGTTCAAATTGCGAAAGGCTCAAACTCCCTTGCGCTTAATGGGTCCTTTATTCAGAGTGAAATCACCAATACGGTCAGCAGTTCGGTCAAAAACTCAACCATTGACCTGACGCCGACGGGAGGCGTGAATGTCACGGCCTCCGACGGGGATGCAACCCAATTTTTAGTCGATTACCTTTTGCATCTTACTCCGAGCAAAACGCACTCCGAAAAAGAGTATGTCACGCTTGAAGACGATATTGGAAATGATGCGCAATTTTCGACTCAATTAAGTAAAGAAGATGGTTCGACCTTAGAGTCACAATCCGTTAAGGCTTTGTTGGATACCGATAAGAACCTCCAAGTCAATGTGGTTTTGGGGATTACTGGTACCCAAGGTAAGGGGGGAGCAGGATCGGCCGCAGTCTTGGTCAATCACGTTAACAACGCCTACACGACGAATTCTGAGAATGTGACGTTGACGAAACGCGCCCCGGTGGCTGGTGTAGCGCCTTCGGCGACGTGGAATCAGCTGGCCAACACGGCGATGAACTCCATTAATGTGGTGGTTGGTGCGGCGGCCAGTAAAGGTAACTTTACGGCTGCGGGGTCCGTGATCGTTGATAAACAAAACACGAGCACATCGAGCGTGGCCTCGCATATGAATAGCCAGTTAATGAGCCACAGTATCCTTGCAAATAATAGATCAACAAACGTTGATGTTGCAGGAAATATCTCGGTCGCATTGAACAATAAAGCAGGGGCGATCGGGGCTGCTGTCGTTGTGGCTGATCACAACAATGCGGCGTCAACTGAGGTGAAGGATTCGAAATTCCAGGGTCAGGGTGCCACGGTAACGGTCGACTCTAAAAATTTAACCAAGAATATTGTGGCAGCGGTCAATGGCGGGGTGAGTAGGAATGCTGCGATCAGCGGTTCGGTCGCCGTGAATCGCACAAGTAACGACGCTAAGAGTGCTGCGAATTCGGTCGTTTTGAACGGCACGCGCTCGTTGTCGGTTACCTCTTCGGATCAAAGTACGACAATGACCTTGTCGGGAGCGCTCGCTGTGTCAACGGATGCGGAAAAGAGTGCGAGTATCGCAGGAGGCGTGAGTTACGCCGTCAGCGATGGCACGACGCAAGCTACGGTGGACCGCGTTCAGAGTCTAGCGGGAACCCCCAAATTGGAGGTGGACGCCAAGGGTGAAGATAAGCTTCTGACCATGACGGTTGCGGGTAGTTTTGGCTCGGCCTCGATCGCGGGGGCGGTTGGGATTAATACGATTAATCGCACGGTCAATTCCACCTTGAAGCACCTCTGGGCAGGCAATTCGACGTTTGAGAACGCGCTCTTAACGCAACAAGGTTTTGATACGGTTTCGGTGAAATCCACGAATCTTGCGAATATTGGTAACCTCAGCTTGATGGTGGCTATAGGCAATATTGCTGGCGTTGGTGCCGGGGTGTCGAAGAACTACATTGGAGGCAACGTCACCACGACCGTGGAAGCGAATAAGGCCAAGATGAAGTCCTTAGAGGCAGTGGCCAGTGCCGATAACGACATCGATACGATCGGTGTGGGCGGATCGGTGGCTATGGAAAGAGCTCTGAGCGGGTCCGTTAGTGTTAATAAGTTAACGGGAGCCACGCGTACGACGGTCAAAGACAATACGCTGACGGTGCTCGATGCCGCGGTCTTTAATGCGCTCAGCAATCAGACGATGGGGGTTTACTCTGGCACGTTGACCGCTGGGTTAGGCAATGCGATTGGTGTATCCGTGGCGACCCTCAAAAATGATGCCTCGGTAGAGACGGTGTTTACGAATACCAATAGCATCACGCAGAGCGGTGGTACGGGAACGTTAGCTTATCAGGGGCGGGTCGACGATTCCAGTATCAATGATGCGATCGTCGAAAAAGATTCCCTTAAAACGTCGACGACACTGAAAGATAAGCTTGTCAACGAAACGATCAATGGGATTTATGTTGGCTCGAGCAGTTTAGCGACCTATAAGACGCTCGCCATGAATGTTGCTGCCTCGGGTAGCACCGCGCTACAAGGTACGGTTCAAGTGATTACGCATGCCGGCTCGACTCGTAGCGACATGGGAGCAGCTAATCTCTCGGCAGCCCACACCCTAAAAGTGCACACGGCAGACTATCTCAATAACACCAATGTTCAAGTCGCTGCCACGGCTTCGGTGAGCAATGCTGTTGGGGTCTTGGTGGGATTGAATAATTCCAAACGTACGGTGAGTACCGCGAGTAATGGGGCAAACCTTAAGGCTCCGACGCTGAAGGTTCGCACGGAAGCGAAGGAAGGTCTGTCAGAGTTACTTTTCCAGGGCGCTGGTAGCTTTACGGGCGCAGCTGGCTCAGTGGTCGCTGGCGTAAATCGTACGAGTACGAAAGTCTCCACAGATTTCACGAATTCGCGATTGACGGGCTCAGAGGTTCTGACGGTGGATTCGGACTATCTGCATCGGTTAAATACGTTGGGTATTGCTGCGTCCCTTTCGGGGCAGGTAGCGGCTGCTGGGACAGCGATGGTCAACCAGGCCAATAACCAAGTGGTGACGACACTCTCGAATACCCATCTCCTAGGCTCAAGTATTAACCTCAACGCTAACCGTAAACTCGATTGGGACTTACGAGCGGGGGCGGGGGCTTTAAGTCTCACGTCTTACGCTGTTGCGGCCATGGTGGGCGTCAATACAGTGAAAGGAAACACCGCGATTGTGACCCAAAATGGGTCGACGCTTGGTGATGAGCGTACGGGACTGGTGGCACTCAATGCGCACAATGAAGATCAAATAGGGATGTCCCAAGTCGCAGCGTCTGGGTCGATCTGGGGAATTTCCGTCGCTGCGGCCGTGCTCGTGAATAAAGTCGAGGATGATGCGACGGTGGACGTGAATGCCACGACGATTCGCGCCACGGACGTTAATTTGTCGGCGACTCAGGCACGCAAGTTAGAGGCGGAAAGCTCTTCTGATGCAGCGTCGCTCCATGTCGCATTGAACGCTAACGTGCTGGTGAACCTCATTGGCGAAGATGTCGAACCGTTGTCGGATGTGGTTACCGTTACTTATACCGCAAAAGATGACGATGGCGAAAAAGAAGAAACTGCAACGGTAGACGGCTTGCTTGACGAGGTAGAAAAAACGGAGTCCGTTGGTAATGGCGAGAAAACGCCAGACCTCGCGTCAAACGGGGTGGATTCCTCGGATATGGACGTGGAGGACAATCAGCGCTTACTGTACAACCCCTTGGAGAGCAATGCCAAATTCAAGGGAACGCGTGTTAACTTTGATCGGTCAACGGTGACAGGGTCTCGCAAAGTGATGATCTCGGCCGTGGAAGATCCGATAGTCGGTGGCCGAGCCTCTGGTTCCAACTTAGTAACGGGAGGCATGAGTGTTGGGGCTGTTTCAGCGGGGGCTTCCGTTTCTGTTGTCGAACGGTATGTCGCTGCTGGGGTGCAATTGAATCAAAGTGCGATTAGCGCCCCGACGGGTTCGCTTACGGTCGGTGACTTTAGCAAAGATAGGGTCGAGGCGATTCAAGGCGCTGGTGGGTTAGGCGCCATAGGGGGTGGTTTTGCGAAGTATGTGGTGGGGGGCAACTCCAGTTTGAACCTATTTGATAACTCCACGCTATCGGGGCTTGACGTGAATGTGGTCCACGGTGGGGATCAAACCGTAACGATGACGGGACTCAATGTTGGTGGGGTCGCCATGGGGGCCATGGTGAGCCGTGGTTACGATACGGTGAATACCAGTGTGCTTGTCCAAGAGTCGACCTTCAAAGGTGCATCGCTCACCTCTCAGCGTGCACATACCTTCCTTGCGGATGCTTATGTGGGCTATGGTGGCGCACTGGCAGGCGTTGGCTCGGATGCCAAACTCGAGGATAGCGGGAAGGCTTCGATCACGTTTAATTCAGGTAATGTCTCGACGAGCCCGCAGCAAACGACCAATTCGTCCACCGTCATGAATATTGTGGCCAACAACCGTGCCCAGTTGAGTGTGGTCTCAGGGGCCGACGGCGGTGGTATCGCTGGTGTGGGCGTTGCCTTAGGAACGATTGTGGAAAGCGGAAGTGCGGAGTTAACGTTCACGGGTGGACGTATTGACTCTCCCAATGTGGTTTTGGGGGCCATCAATGGTAAGCGTGGTTATACTTCCCAGAACGCGTTGGATACGACGCAAGCCTTGAGTTTGACAGGTGAAGTGCATGGTTATGGTGGGGCGATTGTTGGTATGAACTTTAACCGTGCCAAGCTTATTAACACGTCGACATCGCTCTTCACGCTGAGTGGTGTTGATTTTGCCAACACGACGAATCTCACTACACAAGCGGGTGGTTTTACCTACTTTGGTGGCAGTGCGGACGCTGCTTACGGTGGCTTA
>CAJJMF010000097.1 GCA_905192805.1 uncultured Sutterella sp.
TTTGTAATGACCCCACCCGTGTGGCGAATTCCTTTGACTTCATGCCGGTCTTTCTCGAATACATGAATCAGTTGGGCGTGCCCGATGAAAACATCTCGATTGTGTTTGCGCTCGGCACTCACCGTGCGATGACCGAAGCAGAAATGGCCGAGGCCGTGAGTCCGGAGGTTGCCCGCCGTGTGCGTTGCATTAATTCGATTTCGACGATTGACGAAGACTTTGAATACCAAGGGACCACGTCGCGTGGCACGCCGGTGTGGATTCATAAAGCCCTTTGTCACGTGGATCATGTGATTTTGACGGGCACGATTGTGCATCACTATTTCTCGGGCTACGGTGGTGGTCGTAAGGCCGTGTTGCCCGGGTGCGCGGCCATGGAAACCGTGCGCGTCAACCACAGTTTCATGATGGACGAACACGCCAAATTGGGGGTGATGGACGGGAACCCCTGCTACGAAGACCAAATGGAAGGTGTGGGGCTTTTTGCGAAAAACCGTTCGCTCTTTCTCTTTAATGCGGTTTTGGATGCCCAGCATCGCTTTTTAAAGATGTTTGCCGGGGACTATGACCTCGCACACCGCGAAGCCTGCCGGTTTGTGGACGAAGTCTATGGGAGTGAAATTCCCAAAGAGGCCGATCTGGTGATTGTCTCCTGCGGTGGCTACCCCAAAGACATTAACGTCTATCAGATGCAAAAGACGATGGAAAATGCGTCCTGCGCCGTCCGCAAAGGAGGCGTGGTGATTTTGCTCGCCGAATGCGAAGAAGGCTCGGGCTCCAAAGTCTTGGAAGACACCTTTAAGAAACTCCAAACGCCGACCGCGATTCGTCTCGAGTTGGAACACAATTTCAAAATTGGGGCCAATAAGGCCTATGCGATTACGCGTCCCTTGGAAAAAGCGCACTACATTTTGGTGACCCGTTTAGACAAAGCACTCGCGAAAACGATGCTCTTTACGGCCGCACTCGATACGGTTCAAGAAGCGCTCGAAGTGAGTCGTCTCTTTGTGGGGGATACGCCCAGCATTCTCTTGATGCCTGAAGGGAGCTTAACCGTGCCGCGTGTGGTGAGTGACCATGAGTAACGAGGCGCAACTCAGAGCGGCAGGTGTGACGTTTGACTTTGAGCGCCCCGAGAGGATTGGACTCCCCGAAGCGGTGTTTTCCGAAGGGAAACCCTTTTCGAGCCTCTCAGCGCTCTTTGTCGCGATGGCGTCCCGTCAAGCTCCAATTCTCTTTACGCGGCTGCGCGAACCCGTTTACGTGTCCCTGCGTGAGGCGCACCCCGACCTTGCCCATCGCTTTGATTACGATCCGCTCTCCGGCACGGGCTGGTTTGCCGCCTGCCCGACCCTACCCGAGGCGCTTCGCCTCACGGTCGGGATCGTCTGTGCGGGGACGTCCGACTTAGCCGTCACGCGGGAAGCGGGTCGTACGCTTCAGTACTTGGGTCACCGGGTCGAGTATTTTGACGATTGTGGGGTCGCTGGGTTGTGGCGCTTAGAGCGAGCACTCCCAGCGCTCAAAACGTGCGACGTGGTGATTGTCGTGGCGGGGCTCGATGCTGCCCTCGCGTCGGTCTTGGGGGGGTTACTTTCGCAACCCCTCATTGCGGTGCCCACCTCGGTGGGGTATGGCGTCGCCCATGGGGGCGAGACCGCCCTACACAGTATGCTCGCTTCCTGTGCCCCAGGGATTACCGTGATGAATATCGATAATGGCTATGGGGCAGCCTGCGCAGCGGCTCGAATGGCCGCATTACGGCGAGGCCCCAATCCGCAGGGAGGTCAAGACGATGTTTGAACGCACTTCAATGGATACCGCGAACCACCTCTCGGTTCGCCTTCACGCAGGCTTTAATGCGAATGTGATGTTAGGCGGGCTGATGGCGCTTTATGAGCTCACCGGGCCCATGATGAGTGCAGTGGCGGACCGTTTGTTTCCCACGTTAACCACGCGTATTACCCTCCTTCCCGCGACCGTTAATGCGATTGCGGGGTGGCGCTGTGAGGTTAACGTGGCAGAAAAAGTCGCCCCTGCGAGTCACGACACAACGCCCGCTACTGAGCCACAGCCTTCGCACGGGCATGGTCACGGACACGTGCACCGCTCGCTCGCCACGATTCTTGCCTATTACGATCAGGGATCGTTAAGTGAGGCAGCGCTCCAACGCGCCGAAGCCATTTGGTTGACGCTCGCGCACGCGGAAGCCCGTGTGCATGGCACAACGCCCGAGCACGTGCACTTTCACGAAGTGGGTCGCTTAAGTAACGTCGTCGCCATTGGGCTCATTGCCCACTTGATGACGGAAACAGGCGTGACGCTCTCGGCGAGCCCCGTGCCGGTGACAGACGGCGTGATTCACTGTGCCCATGGGCTCGTCGCCAATCCCGCCCCGAGCCTCTGTGCGCTTCTCACCGATCTACCCGTTCGACCCCTTGAGACCAAGGGTGAGCCCATTACCCCAACGGGGCTCGCGATTTTACGCGGGTTGAAGGCAACGTTTGGTCCGTGGCCGGCGATGTCGGTCGCACGGATCGAAACGGTCTATACGCCTTACGTTTTCCCTGACGTCCCCAATGGGGCACGTTTTGTTTTAGGAACGCTTTAATTCCTTATGAACCC
Organism: uncultured Sutterella sp.; assembly: GCA_905192805.1. Lineage (GTDB taxonomy): Bacteria > Pseudomonadota > Gammaproteobacteria > Burkholderiales > Burkholderiaceae_F > Sutterella. Next base: position 2,626 of record CAJJMF010000097.1, read on the forward strand.
TCTTACCCTCACCCCTACGAATTCCCCCTTGGAGGCGTCCTCGTCCCCGTACGAGGCGCCCTTAGAAAAGGCCAACCCCGTGCGTCGCGATAACCCCTTCTGGGCGCCCCTCGTGACGGTGTTGGACGCATTGGCCCCCGCGGGGCACTTTGCGATTGCGTACTCGGGCGGCTTTGATAGCCGCTTTCTGGCCTATTGTGCGACCCAATTAGGCTTTACCGTCACCCTCTGGCATATCCGTGGGCCGCATATTCCGGCGGCGGAAACGGACGCTGCCGTGGTAGCCGCTCAGACACTCGGACTCACGGTGAATGTGCTTGACGTGGATCCAACCGCGATCGGCGACTTTGTGGCTGCTAAGCGCGAACGCTGTTATGTGTGCAAAACCGCGGTCTTTCGTCGGCTCTTAGCCGAAGTGAACGAACCCTTAGCGGACGGGACCAATCATTCGGACTTACGGCAATTTCGCCCCGGCGAACGGGCGCTTCGCGAGTTGGGCGTTTTTTCGCCTTGGGCCCAAGCCGGTTTTGAAAAGCCCTTTATGCGTGCGATTGCCCGCATGGTCGGTTTTCCGAACCCCGATCAACCGTCGCGTCCGTGCCTCATGACGCGCTTTCCCTACGGAGTGCAACCGAGCGCCAAACAACTCCAATTGGCTGCGGAGGTGGAAGCCTGGCTCATGGCGCATGAACCCTCCCTCCCCGCCCGTTGCCGTTTCCCCGACGGCGTTCATGCCGTCGTCCATCTCGAACGGGCGGCCGTCGAAGCCCGTGCCCAGGCGTTGCAACTCACGCTCGACGCGTTTTTGAAGCAATTAACGACGCGCTATGCGCGCGAAAAGCGCCATACGCTTCCGTTTACGGTGCAAACGACCCTCTCGGGGTTCTATGATCGAGCGCCCTACGTTTAACCAGGCGAAAAAAACGGCGGGTCACTCGTGATACCGCCGTTTTTTTGTCCATCTCAAGCGCTTAGCGCTTTTGGGCCACAATTTCAAAGAGAGGCGTTTCGCCGTAGACGAGCTTTTCTTTATCGTCCCAAAGTGCGTCGACAATGGTTTCATCGACCGTTACGCCAAACCCGAGGGCACGCAAGACGCGCTGATCCCATTCGGGTCGACGCACTTTAGAGAGCGGTAACGCGTGAATATCAATCGGATCGGCATCAATTTGAGCGGGTTCAAAGGTCGAACCGTACTGCGCTAAGCAAAGCGCTTCGCGTTGACGGGCCCGTTCCCCCATGGCTTCATCAAAAAGTGGCAAATGCCAGTTGGCGTCGTAAATAATGAGTTTGCCCTGAGGGGCTAAGACACGCAGCGCCTCGCGATAAAACCCTTCCGGATCTGCTAAGGTCCAGGTGACGTTACGCGAGACGATCACGTCAAAGCGTTCGCCCTCGAAAGCAGCAAGCCCCGTTTCACAATGGCAAAAGGTGGGCCAATTGCTGAGTAATTCCGAGCGGGCATTTTCCATCGCTTCGCGAATCATCCCGTGGGCAATATCGATGCCCGTGACCTGATGCCCCAATTGGCTCAAGAGAATACTAAAGAACCCCGGACCGCAACCAAAGTCCAAAATGCGCAATGACCGTTCGCCCAAGTGGGCACGAAAGCGCTCGGCCCACACCTCACGGCGAAAGCTCGCGAGTTCGTCTTGCACAATATTTGAGTAGTGCTGGGAGTCGGCCGTCCAAAAGCGACCCATCGCGGTGGAATCCGTCGAGGGGGTGGCAACGTCGAGAGTAGCGGTCATGAGGGTCATGGGGAAACCTTTAACGCAATTGACAGGGGGTGCTCAAACGTATGTTCATAACTTTTTGAGCAAACGTATGATAGCAAACTTTCCTACAAAAAGGATTTTCTTCATACGGATCGCAAGGCTATATCCCCCAAGCGTTTGATGTGGGTTAAGCGTGTGGCGACCTTAACCCATCGACTTTCGATGCCTTAGGGTTTGGTGGCCACAATCGAGAACATTTTGACCGGGTTAAAAGTTTCATCTTGGGTGATGTAAAGCCGCTCAGAGAGCGTGCGATCGAGCGTCACGTTGACGAACCCCAAACGCGTTAACAGCGCCACGTCCCAATCGGGGCGGTTTTCCCGACTCACCGACAAGGCCGCTTTAATCGCGTCGCACTCTTGAAGATCGGCATCCTCACAGTCGCGGTGGGCATTTTGTACCCCCTCTTCGCGTAACGACTGCGTCAAGGCCAACATCGAGATGGGGCCGTAGTGCGCATCAAAATTGAGTAACTTGCCGCCCGGTACCAATAAATCCCGCCAATGGGCATAGGCCGCTTCCACGTCGGGCAACGTCCACGTGAGGTTACGCGTGAGAATCACATCAAAGGAGGCGGGTGCAAAGGGAGTATTCGCGGCGTCCCCGACGGCAAACGTTGCGTCAATCCCATGACGCGCACAGAGCGCACGGGCTTCGTCAATCATTTGGGGCGACAAGTCAATCCCGGTGACGTGGTAGCCTAAGGGCCCCAGCAGTGCGGGGAAAAAGCCCGAGCCTGTTCCCACATCGAGAATGCGTAGCGGAGCACTCGGGATATGCTGTCGGATTTCGCTAAGCCACCGTTCATGCAAATCGCTCCCCAATTCCACTTCGCGTAACTCCGTGAAACTCGCCGCACGACGATCCCAGTACTGACGAATTCGGTCTTCAATGGCGTCGAACTTAGGCGTATAAGGGGGCATAACGATCCTCATGAGGGTGACTGAACTCACAAAAAGTTCATACAAAAATAAAATTTGTATGCATTATAGCGACTTCGCGCCAGCAACGCCTTGTGAGAAATAGTCAAAGGGTGTCGTATCGCAGGCAATGTGTCCGTCGCGCAACACGATCAGGCGCGAGGCGATCATCGCCACCGCTTCCGGGTCGTGCGAAATAAAGACCCAAAGGCAGGATTTACCTTCGGTCGCTAACCGTTGGCGCTCAGTAGCTAAAAAGGTTAAGAGCTCGGTTTGATGGACCGCATCGAGCGCTGAGAGCGCTTCGTCAAAGACCACCAGACGGGCATCCGACTTCACGGCACGTACTAGGGCCACGCGCTGACATTGCCCCCCGGAGAGTTCATGCGGGTAGCGCGTGAGTAACGCTGGGCTTAACCCCACGGCCGCTAACCAGGCCCCAAAGTCGGGAAGCGTCGCCTCATCAACGCCCTTCGCTGCCTCGGTGCGTTCTCTCAAGCGATAGGGTTCACTTAACGACTCCAAAATCGTGAGTTCGGGGTTTAACGCCGAGGTGTAGTCTTGAAACACCGCGGCCATCGCTCCAGGATACGTTTGACGCCAAACCTGAGGTGCGAGTCCTTCGATGGTGATCTCGCCGCAACTCGGACGCTCTAGGCCCATCAATAGACGGGCGAGCGTCGACTTTCCAACGCCCGAGGGGCCCATCAGACCCACCACGTCGTTTGCTCCGAGCGCAAACGATAAACGATCGAGCACCGTCAAAGGTGCACGTTTTCCGAAGCAGCCGGGCTCACGAAAGCGGTGCGTGAGCTCCTTCACGACCACGAGCGGTGCTGGGGTCGTTTCCGGGGTGTTAACCATGCGGTCCTCCTTCGTTCTTTGACGGGTGTTGCCAGCGAGCCAACGCGGCCGCTTTCACGCGGCTGGCGCGAACGAGTGTCTCCGTATAAGGGTGCTGGGGATGGGTCAACATCGTGGCGCTTCCCGATTCAACGAGTACCCCACCCTGCACGACCCAAATCCGATCGGCTAAGCGTTGGGCCACGGTCAAATCATGCGTAATCATGATCACCGCCACGCCCGATTGCTTGAGTAGTGCCACGGCCCGTACCACCTCTTCCAAGGCTTGGGAGTCAAGCGAGGCCGTTGGTTCATCCAAAATCACGACGCGAGGCGTCATCAAGAGGGCCGTCGCAAATAAAAGGCGTTGCAGCATCCCGCCGGAGAGCTCCGAGGGGGTGGAGGCGAGCACACGTTGAGGATCCTCAAAGCGAAGCGACCGACAGACCGCGATGAGGCGTTCGCTGATCGCGAGTTTTTGAAGGTGGGGTTGCGCCACCCGCAGGGCTTCGGCCAATTCGTCCCCCACGCGACGCAACGGGTGAAACGCCGTCATCGCATTTTGAACAAGATAGAGAATATCGGCGCCTCGATGTTGTGCTCGACGATCAACGCCCTCGTGGCTCGATAAGAGCGTCTGACCCGCCAAACGAATGGTGCCCGATACGCGAAAGCGCGGTCCCAAGAGGTCTACGAGCGCCAAGGCACTGATGGTCTTCCCGGCACCCGATTCCCCGAGTAATACGCCCACTTCCCCGGGGTTGAGCGTAAGCGAGAGATCGTTCACGAGTAACGGCTCCTCCCCGCTGGCGCCGCGATGACGAATCGTGAGGTGTTCGACGCAGAGGTATCCTTCGTCGCTCGAAGAGGATGGGATCGGGGTCTCAGTGACGGGCTCAAGTCGTGTGGCAGGGGCGGTGTGCGTACGAAGGGGGCCCGTAAAGCGGGCATCCAAGGCATCGCGTAGCGCATCCCCTAAGGCATTAAACCCGGCGGCCGTGAGCATAATCGCGAGTCCTGGTGCCCAGGCTAACCAACCGTGGGTCGTGAGCACTTCTTTACTTTCCGCGAGCATCATCCCCCATTCGGGCGTTGGGGGTTGTAGGCCTAACCCCAAAAAGGAGAGCGATGAGATCATCAGGATCACCATCCCCGCGTCGATACTCATCAAGACCAAACATTCCCCCGCGGCCCGAGGCAAGATGTGTTGCCAAAACACGTACACCTCGCTCGCTCCCGAGACCCGTGCACTCTCCACGTAGGCGAGTTGGGTGAACTTTTTCACGATCGTACGCGCCATACGAGCGTGCCAGGGCCACTCGGCCACAACGCACGCGACGACAATCGAATCGACTCCTGGGCCCATGACGCCTACCAAGGCCAAAATCATCACTTCACTCGGAAACGACATTAACGCGTCCGCCAGTCGCATCATCAGGGTTTCGAGCCGTGCAGGGGCAAGCGCAGCAATCGCTCCGTACGTGATTCCAATCAACGCAGTGAGCGCCATCGTAATGAGCGCAATCCAGACACTTGTACGAATCCCCCAAAGGAGTCGAGCGAGCGTATCGCGCCCCAATTGATCGGTCCCTAACCAGTGCTCAACGCTTGGCAGCGAAAACTTCTCGGTGAGGTGAATTTGAATGGGGTCCGCGAGCCCGACCCAATGAAGATACGGGACGAGAACGCCAAAAAGCACCAACGCTCCCAACAGGACCAAGGCACGTCGTGCCGGGCGGTGTCGCACAATGCGTTGGGCGAGTCGCCCGAGGGGCGAACGAGGGCTACAAGTAGCGACGTTACGCATCAGGCGAGCCCTCCACGCTCTCGTCCTCGCTGTGGATTCAATACCCAGACAAGGATATCGGAGAGTAAATTAAAAAGCACAAACGCAAAGGCCAACAGGAGCACGTAGGTTTGCACAATCGGGATATCCCGATTAAAGATCGCTTCGACACAAAGCCTACCGATCCCAGGCCACGCAAAAAGACATTCCACCACAAAGGTGCTCGCCATCAATTTGGGGGTCGACATCCCTAAAGCCGTCACCGAGGAGCGAAGCGACGTGGCTAAGAGTCGCCCCGTGAGTCGCGCTTCCGACACCCCGCGAGCACGGGCCGCCAAGACCCAATTCTCGTGCGCATTATGAATCATTTCGGTGCGAATCAGGCGCACATAGGTCGGTATGTAGCCTAGCCCCAAGGTCACCATCGGTAAGACAATGGACGTGGTCTCGCGCATTCCATGCGTCGGGAACCAGCCTAGTGTCACCGCAAAAAAGCGCATAAAGAGTAGCCCCACCCAAAAGCTCGGAATGGCCGAAAGCGCAAAGATCAGACCCCGAATCGCTTTATCCAAAGGGCGCCCTTCAAAGCGGGCAGCGAGAACCCCTAACGGGATACTCGTCGTGAGGAGTAAGAGTAGCGTACAGACGGCAAGAAGAAGCGTGCCAGGAAGTGCATCCGCAAATTCGGCCACCACCGTGCGACGCGTCACATAACTCACCCCAAAGTCCCCGTGGAGAATCCCCGAGAGCCACCTCCCATAGCGGGTCCAAAACGGTAAATCTAAGCCCAATTCGTGCCTGGTTTGAGCGATTAACTCCGGCGTGGGCACCATGGCGTTTACCCGAATCGCAATTTCGGCCGGATCGCTCGACGAAAAACTAAAGAGCGTAAACGTCACGAGGGTAATTCCGAAAACGAGCGGAATCACCCAAAGGAGACGATAAAGAAGCGAACGAGTGAACACGATGTGGGACCAAGGGTTAGCGAAATGGGGGGCGCTCGTCTCGGTAATTGTTTTTTTGTCGAGCGCCCAAGGATTATGCCATGCACGTTCCATTAGGGCGCTTTAAAACGCATCGCCTCAAACGGGATTTCGTATTGTGACACGTCAAACCCAACGTTCGTTAAAGACTCGTTTATATAATGCTTAATAAGCCGGAGGGCTTTGTTACAACAGTAAA
>CAJJMF010000098.1 GCA_905192805.1 uncultured Sutterella sp.
TTGTGGGCGCTAAGGCTTAAAGAGGGTGACAATGTCTCGTTTTAATTCTATGTATCACGACACCATTGTCCCCGAACTGATGAAGCAGTTCGGCTACAAGACGACGATGCAGGTTCCGCGTATCACCAAGATCACGTTGAACATGGGTGTCGGTGAAGCCGTTAACGATAAGAAGTTGGTTGATAACGCCGTGGCTGACATGACCAAGATTGCTGGTCAGAAGCCTGTTGTTACGCGTACCCGCAAGGCTATTGCTAACTTCAAGATCCGTGAAAATATGCCGATTGGTTGTATGGTGACGCTCCGTGGCGAACGCATGTACGACTTCCTCGATCGTCTCGTGACGGTGGCTTTCCCCCGTGTCCGTGACTTCCGTGGTGTGTCGGGTCGTGCTTTCGACGGTCGTGGCAACTACAACATCGGTCTGAAAGAACAAATCATCTTCCCGGAAATCGAATACGACAAGATCGACGCGATCCGCGGGATGAATATTTCTATTACTACGACGGCGAAGACCGACGAAGAAGCCAAGGCGCTTCTCGCCGCTTTCCACTTCCCGTTCCGTAACTGAGGATGACGCAAAATGGCAAAACTTGCATTGATTAACCGTGAAGCCAAGCGTGCAGCTACGGTTGCTAAATATGCGGCCAAACGCGCCGAACTCAAGAATATTATTAACGACGCTACCCGCTCGATGGAAGAACGATTGGAAGCCCGTGCCAAGTTGCAGGCTCTTCCGCGTGATGCGAGCCCGGTTCGCCAGCGCAATCGTTGCGCTATCACCGGCCGTCCCCGTGGCACGTTCCGCAAGTTCGGTTTGTGCCGTGGCATGATTCGTGAAGCCGCTATGCGCGGTGACATTCCTGGCCTTGTCAAGGCTAGCTGGTAAGCGAGGAGATTACGACAATGAGTATGAGTGATCCGATCGCCGACATGCTGACCCGTATCCGTAACGGGCAGATCGTCGAGAAGGCCGAAGTTGTCATGCCGTCTTCCAAGTTGAAGGTGGCTATTGCCAAGGTTCTTAAGGATGAAGGGTATATCGACGGTTACTCCGTTGATGCTAATGATGGTAAACCTGAACTTCACATTGGTTTGAAGTACTACGCTGGCCGTCCTGTGATCGAACGCATTGAACGCGTTTCTCGTCCTGGCTTGCGTATTTACAAGAACCACGGTTCTATTCCTCAGGTCATGAATGGCCTCGGGATCGCGATTGTGTCCACCCCCCGTGGTGTGATGACCGACCGCGCCGCTCGCTCTGCCGGTATCGGCGGTGAAGTTCTTTGCTACGTCGCCTAATCCAGGAGTGTGAAATGAGTCGAATTGCTAAGATTCCCGTTCACGTGGTTAAAGGCGTCAGCTACACGCTTACCGCTGAAAATATCACTGTGAAGGGCCCGATTGGTGAAGTGTCGATGCACATTCTTCCTTTGGTTGCTATCAAGGAAGAAGGCGATGCGCTCCACTTTGAACAGCTCGAAGATAGCCGTGAAGCCAATGCCAACGTCGGTACGATGCGTGCCCTCGTTGCTGACATGGTCAAAGGTTGCTCTGTTGGCTTTGAAAAGAAGTTGCGCCTCGTTGGCGTGGGCTTCCGTGCTCAAGCTCAGGGCGATACGTTGAACCTGTCGTTGGGTTTCTCTCACCCCGTCGTGCACAAGATGCCTGCCGGTGTGAAGTGCGAAACGCCGACCCAGACGGATATCGTCATCAAGGGTGCCGACAAGCAGAAGGTCGGTCAGACCGCTGCAGTCATCCGCGCTTATCGTAAGCCTGAACCCTACAAGGGAAAGGGTGTGCGTTACGCCGATGAAGTCGTTGTGATTAAGGAAACGAAGAAGAAGTAATCGGGGCGATAAAAATGATCAACAAGAAACAAAGTCGCTTGCGCCGTGCTCGTGCTACTCGCGCTCGCATCCTGTTGCAGCAGGTCGATCGCCTTACGGTTCATCGTACCAATCTGCACATTTACGCCAGCATTATCTCGGCCGACAATGGTCGTACGCTGGTCTCGGCCTCTACGGTCGAACCCGAAGTCCGTGCTCAGCTCTCCAACGGTGGCAACATTGCTGCTGCCAAGGTCGTTGGCGCACGTTTGGCCGAAAAGGCGAAGGCTGCTGGGATCGAATCCTGCGCTTTTGACCGTTCTGGCTACCGTTACCATGGCCGTGTTGCCGCGTTGGCTGAAGCCGCACGCGAAGCCGGTCTCAAGTTCTAAGGCAGGGCGAAATGGCTAAGGTTCAAGCAAAAAACCAGGCAGTCGACGAACAGGGCGACGGTCTGCGTGAAAAAATGATCGCGGTTAACCGCGTCACTAAGGTGGTTAAGGGTGGTCGCATTCTTGCGTTCGCTGCTCTTACGGTTGTTGGCGACGGCGATGGTCGCGTTGGTATGGGTACGGGTAAGTCGCGCGAAGTTCCGCAGTCCGTTTCCAAGGCCATGGATCGCGCTCGTCATTCCATGATCCGCGTTCCTTTGAAGAACGGCACGATTTATCACGCTGTTGAAGGCCGTCACGGTGCTTCCCGCGTGATCATGATGCCTGCTTCCGAAGGTACCGGTGTGATCGCTGGTGGTCCGATGCGTGCGGTTTGCGACGCTGTGGGTATCCGCAACGTTGTGGCTAAGGCTTACGGTTCCACGAACCCCTACAACTTGGTTCGTGCCACTCTGGCTGCTCTTTCTAACTTGCACAGCCCGGCTGACATTGCTGCTAAGCGCGGCAAGACGGTCGAAGAGTTGCTCGGCTAATCAGGAGACCAAGACATGTCCGAAAAGAAGACCGTTAAGGTTACTCTGGTTAAGAGTCCCATCGGCACGAAGGCTGATCATCGCGCCACGTTGCGTGGTTTGGGCTTAGGCAAGCTCAATTCCGTGAGCGTGCTCGAAGATACGCCCGCTGTGCGCGGTATGATCAACAAGGTTGCGTACTTAGTGCGCGCTGAATGATCGAGAGGATTATCAAATGCGTTTAAATACGATTAAGCCCGCAGAGGGCTCTAAGCACGCCGCTCACCGCGTTGGTCGTGGTGTGGGCAGTGGCTGGGGCAAGACTGCTGGTCGTGGCCATAAAGGTCAGAAGTCCCGTGCCGGTGGTTTCCACAAGGTCGGGTTCGAAGGCGGTCAGATGCCGATGTATCGTCGCCTTCCGAAGCGCGGTTTCGCTTCGCTTACTCGCAAGTTTGTCGAAGTGGTCCGCTTGTCCGATTTGGAACGCTTGGGCGCTGACGAAATCGATTTAGGAGTCCTTCAGGCTGCTAATGTGGTTTCGCCTCTCGCTCAAAACGCTCGTGTGATCTTGTCGGGTGCTATTACCCGTAAGGTTACCGTGCGTGGTCTTGGCGTCACCAAGGGTGCCCGTGCTGCTATCGAAGCTGCGGGTGGCTCTGTGGTTGACAACGAATAAGACATTTAACCAAAGAGGACACCGACGTGGCGACCAGCCCTAGCTCTAAGCAACAGTCGGGCCTCAGCAAGTATGGCGACCTCAAAGGTCGCCTGATCTTCTTAGCGCTCGCGTTAGTTGTATATCGCATTGGTGCTCATGTGCCAGTGCCTGGTATCGATCCCGACATGCTCCGCCAGTTGTTTAATCAACAGTCGGGCGGCATTCTCGGGCTGTTCAACATGTTTTCCGGTGGCGCCCTGTCGCGCTTCTCGGTGTTTGCGCTCGGTATCATGCCGTACATTTCTGCATCGATTATTATGCAGATGTTGTCCTACGTGTTACCGTCGCTTGAAGCCTTGCGTAAGGAAGGTGAATCCGGTCGTCGTAAGATTACCCAGTACACGCGCTACGGCACGTTAGCATTGGGCTTATTCCAAGGGCTTGGCATTGCTGTGGCTCTGGAAACTCAACCTGGTCTCGTTATCAATCCGGGCTTTATGTTCCATTTGACAACGACGGTGAGCTTACTGACCGGAACGATGTTCCTGATGTGGCTCGGTGAGCAGATCACTGAGCGAGGTTTAGGTAACGGCATTTCGATCATCATCTTCTCCGGCATTGTGGCTGGCTTACCCAATGGGGCTTCTGGTTTATTCCAGTTAGTTTCCACGGGTGCTATTAGCCCCTTGGCGGCGATTTTTGTGATTGCCATTATCCTAGCAGTGACCGCTTTTGTCGTCTTCGTAGAACGTGGTCAGCGCCGTATTACGGTGAACTACCCGAAGCGCCAACAGGGTAACAAGATTTTTGGCGGCCAGAGTACGTACTTGCCGTTGAAGATGAATATGTCGGGTGTGATTCCTCCGATTTTTGCATCTTCGTTAATTCTCTTTCCGGCCACCCTTGCGGGTTGGTTCACGAGTGGTGATTCCACCCGTTGGATTCGAGATTTGGCAGCGGCTCTTTCGCCAGGTCAGCCTCTCTACACATTGTTGTACGCAGTGCTGATTATCTTCTTTGCGTATTTCTATACGGCTTTGGTTTTCAATCCGAAAGAAACCGCAGAGAACTTAAAGAAAGGTGGTGCTTTCATCCCTGGCATCCGTCCGGGAGAACAGACTGCTCGCTATATCGATCGAGTGCTCGTTCGCTTGACGTTAGGCGGTGCAATTTATCTGGTCTTTGTGTGCTTAGTACCTGAATTTTTGAACCTTCGTTTCAATGTGCCGTTCTACTTTGGCGGTACGTCACTGCTGATTGTGGTGGTGGTCACGATGGACTTCATGACTCAGGTTCAGGCGTACTTGATTTCGCACCAATTTGATAGTGTGCTTCGGAAGTCTAGCTTCCGAGGTATCGGTCAGTCGAAACGTTAATCGTAACGGCTGACACTAACCCGCAATGCATTTTGTCTGGCTCCGGCTAGATGAAACAACGGGATTGAAAGCAGAGAGTGAGAGCAAAACCCTTACTCTCTGCGTTCGTCTAATAAGCAGTCAAAAAATGCTTGCACGCACTACGTGCAATTTTGACTTGCATATTTCTGGCGGCTGTAGTATGCTCAGTCGTTTCCTGCCGTTGTGCATTGATATTTCCGTGCTAACTGCACGTGGAGAAGAGAATGAAGGTTAACGCTTCGGTCAAAAAGATGTGCCGCAAGTGCAAGATCATTAAGCGTAATGGCGTTGTTCGCGTTATCTGCGAAGATCCGCGTCACAAGCAGCGTCAAGGCTAAAGAGGTACAAAATGGCTCGTATCGCCGGTATTAATATTCCGCCGCATCAGCATGCTGAAATCGGCCTCACTGCCATTTATGGCATTGGTCGTCCCCGTGCTCGTGAAATTCTCACGAACTGTGGCATTGAATTTTCCAAGAAGGTCAAGGATCTTACTGACGCCGAACTCGAACTCGTTCGTGAACAGGTAGGTAAGTTCACTGTGGAAGGCGACCTCCGTCGCGAAATCCAGTTGTCGATCAAGCGTTTGATCGACCTTGGCACCTATCGTGGTATGCGTCACCGCAAGGGCTTGCCCTGCCGCGGTCAACGCACCCGTACGAATGCCCGCACCCGTAAAGGCCCGCGTAAGGCCGGTGTGGCGCTCAAGAAGTAATAAAGGATTAGTATGGCTGGCAACAATAACAAGCAGGCTGCTGGGCAGCGTGCTCGTAAGAAAGTCAAGAAGGTCGTGACGGAAGGTATCGCTCACGTTCACGCTTCCTTTAACAACACGATTATTACCATCACTGACCGTCAGGGTAACGCTATTGCTGCGTCCTCTTCTGGCGCTCAGGGTTTCAAGGGCTCCCGTAAGTCCACGCCGTTCGCTGCCCAGGTGGCTGCTGACGTCGCTGGCAAGGTGGCGCTTGAATACGGTTTAAAGAATGTCGAAGTGCGTATTTGGGGTCCTGGCCCCGGCCGCGAATCCTCGATTCGCGCTCTCAACGCTCTTGGCATTCGTGTGACGTCCATTCAGGATGTGACGCCGATCCCGCACAATGGGGTTCGTCCTTCCAAGCGTCGTCGCGTTTAATATTTAACAAATTTTTTCTGTTGAATCCCCCGTGTCCAACTGCACTAACTGAGGCGGTCGGACTTAATGTAGGGGTAACCTACAGGATAAGAGAGGCATTTTAAATGGCACGTTATCTCGGTCCTAAGCTCAAGCTCTCGCGTCGCGAAGGCATTGATCTTAATTTGAAGAGCGCACGCCGTTCGTTTGAATCCAAAGTTAAGGACGTCGGTTCCAAGCCGGGCCAGCACGGTAAAGTCTCCGGAGCCCGCATGTCCGACTTCGGCGCTCAGATGCGCGAAGCGCAGAAAGCCAAACGTTTGTATGGTGTGCTCGAACGTCAGTTCCGTCGTTACTTCGCGGAAGCTGAACGTCGTTCCGGTAATACCGGTGACAACCTCTTGGCGCTTCTTGAAAGCCGCCTCGACAACGTCGTTTACCGTATGGGTTTTGGTAGCACCCGTGCTGAAGCTCGTCAGCTCGTCAGCCACGGCGCTATCCTTGTGAACGGCAAGAAAGTGAACATCCCCTCCTACAATGTGAAGGCTGGTGATGTCGTTTCGATCCGTGAAAAGGCCCAGAAGCAGGCTCGTATCGCTGAAGCTCTTGAATTGGCTTCGACGAACGGCTTCCCTGCTTGGGTTGAAGTCGACGTGAAGAAGTTCGAAGGCACGTTCAAGAACGTTCCCGCTCGTGATGAAGTGGCGTACGAAATTAACGACGCGCTCATCATCGAACGTTATTCTCGTTAATCGAAGTTTATTGCAGGGAGTTGAGTGTAGTGCGCTTAACTCCCACACCTTCGGCAGGAATCTTAAAACGCGGGCATTTCAACAATGCTCGCGTTTTATACTCTACAAAGAGCCACGCGAAAAGCCGATTGCAACGATGCCTTCCCAAGGCAATGTTTAGTCAAGCTCTGTTCAGTTAGTCAGAGTTGAATCGGTTTCTCACGTGACTTTTGAGACGAACTTATGTTAGTCTCGGTCACGCGGCCTTCACTTAGCCTATCGATGTGAACCTAAGCGAAACGCCGTTTTATTGATTGTTCACTCCCCTTTTTCCTCGTTCTTTTGGGTTTAACGCACCTGAGAGTTACGTTTTAAGGAAGTCACTATGGCAAATACTACGCTGCTCAAACCCACTTCGGTTGAAGTGCATGTTGCAGAAAACAATCCTAATCGTGCTGTGATCACGCTCGAACCGTTCGAACGTGGTTATGGTCACACGCTCGGTAATGCTTTGCGTCGTATCCTTTTGAGCTCCATGATTGGTTATGCTCCGACGGAAGCGTTGATTACGGGTGTGGTGCATGAATACTCCCAGATCGATGGCGTGTTAGAAGACGTCGTTGACATTCTCTTGAATTTGAAGGGTGTCGTCTTCAAGCTTGAAGGTCGTGATGAAGTGACCGTTACGCTTCACAAGGATGGTGAAGGTGTGGTGACGGCTGCTGACTTTGATCTTCCCCACGATGTGTCGATCATCAACCCGGATCACGTGATCGCTCACTTATCCGGTGGTCGCTTGGAAATGCAAGTGAAGGTCGAAAAGGGCCGTGGCTATCAGCCGGGCGACGTTCGCGCTTTCCGTGACGACTTCTCCAAGAATACGATTGGTCGCATCATTATGGATGCGTCTTTCTCGCCGATTCTCCGTGTTGCCTACCAAGTGCAGGCTGCCCGTGTGGCGCAGCGTACCGACTTGGATAAGTTGGAAATGACGATTGAAACCAATGGCGCGATTGGGCCGGAAGAAGCGATGCGCGAAGCCGTGCGTATTCTTCAGGATCAGTTGGCTGTCTTTGGTTCGATCCACCAGGAAGGCGAAGTGGGCGAACCGGTTGAAGACGAACAACCCACCCCGCCGCCGTTGGATCCGATCTTATTGCGTCCGGTTGACGACCTCGAACTCACGGTTCGTTCTGCCAACTGCTTGAAGGCTGAAAACATCTACTACATCGGTGATTTGATCCAGCGCACCGAAAACGAATTGCTTAAGACTCCGAACTTGGGTCGTAAGTCCTTGAACGAAATCAAGGAAGTGTTAGCGGCTCATGGTTTGACGTTAGGTAGCCGTCTCGAAAACTGGCCGCCCGCACAGGAAGGCTAATTGGCCTTTGCGTTGAGTCAACGCTACAAATTTGCAGCCCTTTAGGCTTGCATCGGGAGGCACAATCGAGTACGATTGTGCCTCGTTCCTTTCACCCGTCCGCCCGTTAGGGATAGAAGAAATGGGGTTAGGACTCACTCTTTCCACAGGAAAGAGGGTGTATTTATAGACATTTCAATGAAGGAATTAAATCATGCGTCATCGTCATGGTCTTCGTAAGCTCAATCGTACGAGCGCCCACCGTCTTGCTATGCTTCGCAACATGATGTGCTCCCTTTTAAAGCACGAAGCGATCAAGACCACGTTACCCAAGGCTAAGGAACTCCGTCGCGTTGTTGAACCGATGATCACCTTGGCTAAGAACCCGACCGTTGCTAACAAGCGTTTGGCTTTCAACCGCTTGCGTGATCGCGACGTCGTCGTGAAGCTTTTCAACGAAATCGGGCCCCGCTTTGCTAACCGCAATGGTGGCTACACCCGTATTCTTAAGATGGGTTTCCGTGCCGGCGACAATGCGCCGATGGCTTACATGGAATTGACCGAAAAGGCCGTTCCTGTTGAAGCAGTCGAAACGAAAGAAGCCTAATCTAAGCGTCTAGTTTAAGATTTCGCATCAGCCCGCTTAATTCTCAGGAGTTAAGCGGGTTTATTCTTTTTTAGCTCCCTACCGACATTTACGAAGTTGCGGGTAACCCTCGACTTTCCGTTCGCTACGTTCTGCCCCCGACATTAGTCACACTTAATATGTAGTCATCTTCTTTTGAATATAAATCTTATTATCTAGATCGTTTGGTATAAGTGATCGCCAAACGCGGTTTTTCCCAAGCAACTTCCCACGAGCTCATCGAATAAAAATCAGGGATAACCCTAGAAATTACCGGGCTTTCTCTTTGAAAAAATCCCCTTTTTTGGCTACTTGACCTGTGCCAAACCCCCAGTCGTAAAGTGTCTCTCACGCCGTAATGCGACGCACTTTTTTAACTTTATGTCGATTGAGGTTTACATGACTAAGGAACTTTCTCGCCGTGCCTTTTTGCGCACAAGTTTGGTTAGTGGCGAAAAATCTCGGTCGACTCTATGGGTATATTGAAAGCAAGTCTTTGATTTAAAA
>CAJJMF010000099.1 GCA_905192805.1 uncultured Sutterella sp.
TGCGCAAACATCCGGCTCTAATGCCAATGAGATCATAGAAGAAATAGACAAAGTGGCGGGTGGTTTTACCTACTTTGGTGGCAGTGCGGACGCTGCTTACGGTGGCTTAGCGACGGCAGGAAGCAACCAAATCATTACGGAAAATAACCTGGCAACGACGATGAATTTGACGGGTAAGGCAGGACAGACCCTAAAGAATTTCACGGCAGATATTAACAATGGCAATTATCTTAATGTGCTCGCCGAAGCGGCAGGTGGGGCTGCGGTTGATCTGAGTATTGAAGCGATCCATCTGCGCAATCAAGATACGTCCAATAACCGTTTAAATCTTATGGGGACTTGGGCAACCACTGAAAGTTTTACGGCACAGACCTATAGTGATACGGGGGACACCTATATTACGGGTGACAATACCAAGGGATCACTCGGTGGAATGTCGACGATCACTTTGGTGAATAGCCAGGGGACTGAGGACGTTACCAGCACCAATACGTTAAACGTCAAATCTGGAACGCAGATTGTGGCGGGCAACAATGTCACGTTGGCCGCGAATACGCGCTGGGGTGTGCATCCTTATGCAGGCAAATCTCACCTAATGATCGGTGAGGCCTATGGTGTGATTCAAGTGAATGGCGTAGATGCCGAGCAGGTGTTCAACCGTGCGAATTACTTGAATATCGAAGGCAGCCAGATTACAGCACAGCGCGGTAATATCGTGGCAGCGGCCCAGTCAAAGGGTGTTGTGGACGCCTTCGTGCAGGCGCATTCAGGGGCAGGCGTGGCGGGTATCGGCGCGGGATTAAAGAACACCTTTAATCTTATCAACTCCGTCGGTATTGGCTATGGGTCTCGGTTAAAGACGGAGTCGCTCGGTAGTGAAATTGTATTGTCTGCTCAAGGCGTTGATACGATTAAGCAAACCGCGTCGGCGCGTTTTGAAGGGGTTGCATCAGTCACGGTAGGAAAGTTGACGACGAACTATGTTCGCGAGAACTCGGTGAATGTGTATGAGGGAAGCGAAATTGATTCCAATGGCAAGACTCGCCTTTTAGCTGGGATGAGTAACGACGGTCAACGAAGTGACCTTCATATGACGTCAACGTCTGACGCGTATGCGGCTGCGATTGTGGCTGGGGTGGTTCCCGTCTTGAATAGTGCTACGACCCTCTCCGACCGAGTCCAGGTGGCTGGTAAAGTGGCTTCGACGGGGTCGATTGATGTCACCGCCGATTCGGGCTATTACCAGGTGGATGAAGAGACGAATAAACACTTCTGGGCTTCTCTCTCAGGCTCAGGTGGTCATCGATCGGCTTTCAAAGGCGGTAACGATAAAGATGGGGTTGTGAAGTTGAATAGTTCGGTCAGTATCGCTCCATCTGGGTCGCTACTCGCTGGACGATTAACCCAGGCCAATATCACGATTCGCGATGGTTTCTACTTCATGAACAATACTGAGAACGTAACCGTCGATGGGTTGCCAGTGTATAGCAATCCGCTTGATCTCATAACGATTGATGTGGGTGAGAATAACCCAGAGTTAGAAGCGCGGGTTCGCACAGCTATTGGTGGGTTACAATCGAGTTCAATGTCTTATATTTATGCTGAACGATATAAGTATTTAGTGGGAGCCTTGGGTACTTATAGCATGAGGGTAGGGGATGCGGATACGAATGCGCTTATTCAGAGCTACCAAACCGAGTTAACTGCCCTTAAGGATTTAATGATCAATCGTGGTTTGGCATACTACGACGCCGGTGGTCTCGTCTTTAATGAAAGAAGCGATGAAATATTTTTGCCGATTCATAACTTGACTGTATCGGGTGGGTCGATTCGTTTCAATACGGACACAGTGGTTGGTTCGGGGTCGATTAAGGCGAATGCGGCCAAGGGCATAACGATCACGAATAATTCGAATGCTTCGCTGCGTTTAGGTAATGTTCGCATTGGTGAAACGGGTGGCACGATTTATTGGAAAGATCAGGCGGTTACGCAAGCCACGTTTAAGGCGGATAACAAAGCCTTTACGGGATCGATTACAGACAGTCAATCCTCGGCTAAACCCACCTTGTCGGTAACATCGGAGTGGAAGAATGGAAGAGTTACCGTCAAAAAGGGGGCAATTTCCGATTCCATTTCGCCGAAAACGCACATTGTGCTGGATGGGGCTCTTCGCAATGAGTCGGGGGACGTGTCGGTTAAGTCGCAAGGTGACTTGATGAGCCAGTCGACTGGTTCACTCTATGCGTGGGGAGCAATGAACGTTTCCGCGGGAGGGGCCATTACGCAATCGCGTAGAGATGGGTCAGACGGCGAGATTATCCATATTGGTGGTGACCCACAAAATGGCAATACAGATTGGAACAATGCGATTGCGGCTATTAAAAATACGGTCGGCGAAAATAAGATCACGAAATCCGATTGGATTAATACGGTTAATGCGGATCGCAGTACCTGGGTCGCGGGTGGTCAAATTTACATTTCGGGTGCCATGCTCAATTTGAATGGACTGATTCAAAGTGGGTTTGATCGCTACGAATGGTCATTGGCTACCGCCCGGGCTCAGGATAGCACCCGTTTTGATGGTGTGATGAACCAAGCCAAGCTCTTGCACGCTCGCTACGGTGAGAGGGGGAGCTTTACACAAAATGGTTCAACGCTACTCAATAACGAATCCTTGGTGCGCGATTCGAGCACAGGGTTTTATTATTTTGTCCCGAAAGCTTGGATCGATCCGCGAACCTATACGATTGTGGTCGATGACATTGCCCCTCAAGCTGCGGGCGTGTACCTAACTGGTGCTTTAGCGAGTACAGGTGGGGGCAAGATTGCCGTGTCTTCGGGTAAAGCTGCGATTAACATCAATGCTACCAATTCCTCGATCAAGGATGGAAGTCAAACGATTGCTTTCAATGTTAAGACCGGTACACTGGATGCGAATTATGCTCCTGGCGTGATCCAATTGACCGATACGAGTTATTTCAATAATGGCCAACAGATTTCGGCGAAAGTGACCAAATATACGGCTGGCGATAAACCGAGGTTGGAAACTTGGTTCAATGATTTTAAGGGCAAACGGAAAAACTACGTTGACAATCAGAATGCGTCGAGTACCGAGACGTTTAGACCGAAAGAAGATCTCTGGTATATGTGGGCGAATGGCCTTTCAGATTCCCAACATTGGACAGCGAGCTATGAAGATTCCCGTGGTCTGTGGGGGATCTGGTGGCCTTCGGAAGCGGAGTACTTAAGCTCGCAACATGTTGACCAAAAAGAGGTACGAGAACTTGCCTCGAAGGCAAGTATTGCTTCCAATCCAACTTTTAATTCATCCGTCGGGTGGAATATCAGTTTGGTATTGAAGAATACGGTCATAAATGGATGGGATAGTGGTTGGGTTAAGACTGGCGAACGACGTTGGAGCACTGGCTTCCTTGGCTGGTTTAAACACTACTGGGTGCGTCATGAAAGGTGGAATGGCTCAGTCAATTTAAAGACCTATGCGGTTCGTGCTAGCCAGCCCGTTCAATTGCGTTCGCTCTCACCGAGTGCGGCCAATGTCACGATTAAGACAAATGGTAACGTCCTTCTTAACGGAGTGGCGGACGTGGCCTCGGCGGAGATCAATATCGATGCTGGAAAGAATATTTACGCGACGGGTAATCATGTCTCGTTAATGAATGCGAATACCTACACACTGAAAGCGGGTGGCAGTATTGGGACCTCTGATATGGCCATTCAGCTAAAAGGTGGGACGGCGAGTACTACGCCATCAGCTATGAGCATGACGGCTACCCGAGGAAGTATTTTTGTGGATGGCCAGTATCGTAATGACCAAACCAGTCAGGACGTGAGCTTGAGTGCGAAGCAGGGCGATATTGTATTCAAAGCCCGTGGAAACACGAAGGTAACCTTGGCGGAGTCCCAAAACAGTGACTTTACTGTGGTGGGAGGCTCGCTCACGATTGAAGATTTAGTGCAACGGGATAGTTTAAGTAAAACCCAACGTACGAATATTCATGTGGAGAACGGTAATTTAGACTTGACCGCGAAGACGACAAAGATCGGTTTAGGTGAGGTGAAGGTCTCGGGCGACGCTAGTATTGTGGCCGAAAATGGCGCGATTTATGATGCGGTACCAGTGACCTCAGATTACGCCAGTAGTGCTCGTAATGACGAACGCTTCGAAGGTTGGGTGCGTGCCGGGCTGATTGACCGAGAAGGCAACACTTTGGGTGGCCATCAGCAGTGGCAACGCGATTACGATCGTGAGGTTGACGGCGTGAAAGCAGAATACCTACGCCTTGTGAAATGGCGTGGTATGGCAGAGGGTCTGCGCAAAGAGATCACGAAGAAGAATGAAAATTTAATCAAAGAGTACAGTAAACTCGAAGCGAAATACGAGGGTGTCACGAGTGCTGAAGACGCGGTTACCAAGGTGTTAAGTGATGAAACATCCTCCTTGGCGAAGCTTAAAGCGGCCGAAAATGATTACGTTGGGTGGACAGGGGATGACTTACTCTTTGCACTCTCGGAATCGTTAGTCAATCCTGAAGCGACGCATACGCAAATTCCCGATCACACGAATATTAAGGTGGGCGGGAAACTGACCATGCAAGCCAAGGGGACTGGCTCGACCATTGGGACGACGAATCAACCCATCACGGGGAACCTGTTCTCGGAAGACCGTGATGAGCGTATCAAGATTCTCAATGCTTTGTCGATGGCGGACGTGAGCGACTTTAAGGTGGCCCAAGATGGGCGCTTTACCGTCAATCTGAAACGCTCCGTAGCGATTGATGTCGCCAAACAATTGGATGCAAAGGCTAATGCCGATGTGTACTTGGCCTCTACCAAAGCGGTGAATTTAAGTAGTTTGATCTCGGAAACGGGCTCAGTGCGATTAACGTCACCAGACGGAATTATTGGTGATGCCACGACCCCACATCTCGTGAAGGGGAAAACCGTGATTCTGCGTGCGGGCAAAGGAGCCCTTACAGGGGTCGATATCGTGACCGCACAAGATGAGACCGGTTGGGCTGCGTTGTCTGCGGGTGGAGAAATTGACGTTACCGCTCCCAATGACTTGATCCTCTATGCCTTGGCTGGCGGAAGCCGTGTGCATATTACGGCTGACAATATGTACAGTTACGTCGGTGATAAGCAAGACATTAGTCAGGAATATCTCGACTTCTCGACCCATGGTATTTTGCAAGGTCCAGACCTGAATTTCCGTATTAATAAGAGTTTTGGTACGGCAGATACTCCCTTACGTGTAGCGACGGATTCAACAATTCACTTTGATAACAAGGATCCGCACGGCTTTACCGATCTTTGGATTGAAGACCTCTATATTGAAGGGAGAGGTTCGGGTACTCTGACTGTTGACTCGGCTTGGGTGCGAGGTGAAACTCATATCACCAGCGAAGATAAACTTGTCGTTGGGTCGACACAAAAGGTCGACATTGGTTCTGGCTACACGATGAGTATGGCCATGTCGGTTAAGAACGGGACGTTTGAGGCTGCCAATGATCTGAAAGTCGGTTCGTCGCTCTCTGCCTGGAGGGGAGTACCTAAAGAAGGAGAAACGGTTGACAGTGACTTGTTGTTCAAATCCCTCAATGGCAACGTCCTATTTGGATCGGAGGCTGTCTTCACGAACAGTATGGATATCGAGGCCCCGAAGGGGAGTGTAACGGCCGAAAACACCATACAGGGCGTTCGTAAGGTATCGGCAGGCTCTGTCCAGTTTGGTGGAGTTGTAACTCTCAATAAAAACTTTGAATTCCATACGGACGGTGATGTCACTTTCGACGATGGATCAAGAATCTTCAGCTATGAACCCAACAATAAACCTTCAAAGATCAAGGGTAATTTGATTGCTAAGAATGCCAAGATTTATTGGGAGAATGGACAGGTGCCTTTCGAGGTTTACGGTTCTGTTGATTTGAGTGGCTCTCAAGTGACTGGTCTGGATATTACCACGCACGGGAGCGCACTCCTTGATGGGGCCGACCTTGGTCGTGTATGGATTGATGCTACCCATACAGGGCAGAGCATTACCGCGAAAAATATCACGTACGACTATGCGGCAATTTTAGGGTTTACAGCCGATCAAAAGGTGATCTTGACGGATGCAAAACCAGAGGTCGTTAATGGGGAAACCCGTCGAGCCCAAGGTTTCCACTTGGTAAGTGTCAATGATTCTATTGATGTAACGGGCTCGAATCTGCTTGCGAGTACGATGGACGTGCAGGCTAAGACGGGCGTAACGGCGAATAAAGCAGTGTTGCAGGCTACTTCACTGACCATTACAACCGAAGAAGGTTCGGTTGAGGCCAATCAGGCTGAGCTGGTGGCTGAGCCTTATAACTTGACAGTGACGTCGCCCACCACGCTTTCCCTCATGGGTTCGACCCTTAAGAGTGGGGCTAAGATGGTGTTGACAGCGGTCGGTGACATCAATCTCAAGAATGCCACGGTTGAAACTGGCGACGGTTCGATTAAGAGTACGCAGGGTAATATCTGGGCTCAGAATGTCTCAGCCAAAGGGATATATCAGCAAGAGAAAGAAGAAGCTATGCTCGTAAACCAAAAACAGTTTGGGAAGCTAGCGATGACAGCAGCCAAGACGCTGGATGTATCCGATCTTGATGACGATACCGTCCAGGGTGGGATACGTGGTCTTACCATCGACCTCACGGGTACCGAAGCCCTAAAGGCTACAGGTACTCACTTTGATGGGCATGAAGATTGGGCTTCGGAGTTCTATCCTCGGCATATCCCGGAGTACCAAAAGAGTGGTACTGGTGTCTTTACGCTCAAGACCGAGGGTGATTTTGCGCTCGATAATATAGTGATTGGGGGCTCAAAAGGGGCTGTGGTCCATGTTAACTACGCTGGTACCACAGCGAAACCGCTGGTGGTGAGTGGCGTCAGCCTATTGATGGATGCAAATAATGTCACTGATGCTCAACTTAATTTCCTCGGCTTGGGTGATCTGACGTTAAAGAATGCTTCCCTGACCGGTGGCGCCGTTTCGGTTAACCGTACGGGGAATATTGAGTTTAGCAACTCTACGGTTTCGGGTACTAGTGTGTCTCTGCATTCATTGGCCTCTAACAGTGAAGGGAATATTCTGATCCAGAACATTACTCAAACTGGAGGAGAGCTACGTATTCAGGCAGAGGGCGGTAACCTCCAAGTTATTGATTTGGCGAGTACAGATGGGAGTCTTTCACTTTCTGCTAAGGGCAACCTTCAAGTTATTGATTTGGCGAGTACAGGTGGGAGACTTTCGCTTTCTGCTAAAGGTCAAACAACTGTACAGAGCACCGCGGCTAGTGGTGTCACGTCTTGGAACAACTTGAGCTCCTTGTATCTGGGCTCTGAGCAAGAGGGGGTCGATGCGAAGAAACTGTCAGTGTCCTTGATTGACGGTGGTTCGGTGTCTTTCACTGCTAATAAGGACATTCATTTAGAAAATAGTGTGATCCAACCAGTTCGAGACATCGATGCGCCACAGTCCTCTTATATCTCTGTGCAAAGCAATACTGGTGATTTGTATGTGGATAACGCCCGATATAATGGGGGAATACTCGACTTAGATGCGCGTTTAGGAGCTATCACGGCAAAGAATAGTGAGTTTATTGCTGACAGCTCTTTTGAAGTATCAACGGGAACTCCTAGTTATGTTGACAGTGAGTCACGCCAACCTGGCCAAGGCATTGACTTGACAGGAGCCACGATCACAACGGCGAAACTCAATGAATTGTCGGCAGACGGAGCGGTGATTCTTAAGAATGCCAACATTCATATGACTTTGCCGAATTCTGATTATGATCGTAAAACGCACTTTGGTATTACGAGTTTCGGTGATAACGTCGATCTGTCGGGGGCCTCTATGGTCTTCGACGGGAAGCCAATCGCTTTAACGGTATCGGCTGGTCAGAATATTAAAGCTGTCAATACCAATTTATCGGTAATAGGTCGCATTGAACTGCAGGCAACCGAGGGCATCGATATGCACACAACTGAGGCAGAGCATGGTCTATGGACTGCGTCTCGCTTCGATGTCAGTGCCACCGATTCGATTAACGCTCAGGGAACACAGCTCAGCGTGGATGCTATTGCGAAGGTTCAGGCGGAAAGCAAGGATGGCTGGTTCTCTGGAGAAGAGGATGGCAAGGGCGGTGAAACATTCGAAGAACTCACGGGCGCCGAAGTGAAGTTTGAAAGTACGACAGGCCGAGTGATTTTGACGAAGTCGACGATCAAAGCTACCAGTGAGCGTACTCAGCTCGAACAGCCTTTTGATATCGAAGTGAAGTCGCAGAACGATACGCTCCTCGATCAGTCCTCGATCACAGCCGATGATTTGACCGTTACCGCAACGGCTGGCTTGATTGATGCTGCGAGTGCTGATATTACACTCACGGGTGCGTTGACCCTGAATGGGGCGAACGGTCTCAGTCTCTCTGGTACTCAAGAGGATCAAGGGAATTTCGTGTCGTCGGTCATTAACTTAACGACCGATGAGGACCTTACCCTTGCCTATGCTCGGTTCGAATCGAAAGAGGGCGACATTACTTTCAAGAGTAATGAAGGGGAGTTAGGACTTGATCACGTCACTTTAGAGTCGAAAACGGCAGTAACTTTGTCCTCTGCTGAGAAGATGACTCTGACGGATTCTGAGGCAACAGGTACGAAGCTAACGGTGACAGCGGGTAGCCTTGATGCAAACGGCGTCAGCTTAACGTCGACCAATGAAGACGTGATGGTGAAAACGACTGGAGCAGAAGGCACGTTATCTCTCAAGGATAGTACCGTCGAGGCGAAGACCAAGGCCGAAGTGACTTCGCTGATTGATGTTCAGATCGGGAAGACGACTCTCAAAGGGGCAGAGGTTAGTGTGAAGGGGACGGCTGTTGACGCCCAGAATGCTCATCTCATTGCTACGGGTGGGCCACTGTCAGTAACGAGTACTTCGGGTGCGATGAATATCGCGAACGCGAACGTTTCCTCGACGGGCCAGGCGACGGTGAAATCGGCTGACGCCTTAACCGCCACGGAAGCGACAATCAAGTCGACTGGTGGTGGCGTGTCGGTGACGAACACT
>CAJJMF010000100.1 GCA_905192805.1 uncultured Sutterella sp.
CAATAGTCATGCATTAACTCAACTACTCTGCGTGGGTTCTGTAATAAAAATTATTTTTTGGTGGATATTGAAAAGTTGATCTTGCCATTGTCAAGTGAAATCTCCTTAGGGAAAGTCCTAGTCGCGTCGACAAAGAATGTCCAAAAATTTACGACTCGTAAAGAAAAACCTGCCCTGCAACACTAAGGGCTTCGCTAAGATGAAACGGATTCACATTTCACTGACATGACCATGTACCGACGGTGGGGAACCCGCGTGTGTTCGTCCTGAGCACGAAGCAGTGAAGCGCAACTCACGATGTTAGGGACTCGCTCGCCGTCACAGGAAGGAAATCATCTATGAAGTTATTGACTCATCTTCTTTGTCCTACGCTCGTTGCCTTGTCGCTGACGGCCTGTGCCGTATCGCCCGGGACCACGACGGGGTCTGAGGCAACAAACGCTGCGCCCTCGAGTACCCCGATGAGTGTGGCCGCCGCAAAGCCCGCGATGGCGATGGATACGCCAGCGAGCGCTACCACTGAGACGCGTGCCAATACGGGTCCCTTGGATATGCGTAACACCGAGGTGTTCCGTTTGCAAGAGGCTACTCAGAATACGAAACTCCCGAATGTGGAATTTTTGCGCCCGACCGCTTGGAAAGCGAAACCCTTAACCGAAGGGATGCAAGGGGCGGTGAATCGTGCGCCCGGCAACCCCGAGGTGTTTCTCTGGACGCGACGCGACGGTGATCTCGAGACGATGATTACGCTCACGTACCTCAAGGATGCCCAATTAGCCAAACGCTTCACCAAAGCGCAATTCAATAAGCTCTTTTCGGATAAAAAGCGCTTAGCGCAGCAAAATGGCGGTGGCGAAGTCCTCGACACGGGCCACGTGTTCCGTCCGGTGCACCGTTATCCGGCGCATTTCTCGCGCATTACCTTAAAGCAAATGCGTGATCGTCAGCCCGTGTGGACGGAAGTGCGCTCAAAGGAAGTGCTTGTGGGGGATACGGTCGTCAAACTGGCCTTTGTGGTGCGTAGTCACAACGAAGCGGAATTTAACGAGAAGATGGCAGCCTACGATATCTTTATGCCGGCCGTCTTAAATTCGATTGACGTGAAGTCGACCAAGCGCTAAGCGCGAACGCTTCCACGCTACGTTGGGCTCTGAGGGTGTCACCTTGGGGCCCATCGTTTTTGGGGGTAAGAAAAAGGGCCACTCCACGTGGAGTGACCCCTTCAGGCTAAGCCAAAATCGGTGACGTGGCCGTGAATTACTTTACATCAGCGCCACGAACGATTTCCTGAACCTTCTGCTGCACGCGCTGATTCAAGAGCGCCTGACGCAACTGGTTCTTCAACTGATCATACTTCGGGAAGTTCTGCGCCGGACGGGTGGCTTCGAGCTTCACGATATGAAAGCCGTCCTGCAAGCGGATCGGCTGCTGGGACACGTCGCCCGCCTTCAACACGGAGAAGGCAGCGCCGAAGGTCGACGGAGTGGACTTCGGAACGATCCAGCCTAAGTCACCACCACGGGCCTTGCTGTTGGTGTCGATCGACAAGTCGCTCGCCAACTTCGCAAAGTCCTGACCCTTACCCAAACGGGCGATCACGTCCTTGGCCTGATCTTCGGTCTGAACGACGATGTGACGAACGTGGTATTCGGTGTCACCGTAGTTACGCTTTTCGTTGTCGTAGGCCTTCTGCAAGTCCGCGTCCGAGACGGGGTTCTGCTGAGCCAAGCGCTGCAAGTAGCCATTGATGAGGATCTGGTCCTGGGCTTCTTTGATCGCCGCCTTCACTTTGGCGTCGTTTTCGACCTTGGCCTTCTTGGCTTCTTGGAGCATCACGGTGCGTTCAATCATGGCGTTTTTCACCAAGCGTTCCAAGTCAGCACCCGCGGGCTGCCCCTGTGCAACGAGCGCATCGTAGACCGTCTGTTGCTGAGCAACCGACACGGTTTCACCGTTGACTTTAAACGCAGCCAACTGAGCTTGAGCAGCGCCCGCCACGAGCGTGGCAAGAGCGAGGGCAATGATCTTCTTGTTCATTCAAATTACTCCGATACGATACGCCGTGCTTAATCCAAAAAACGTTAAGCGACTCGCGCGTATCAAATGCTCTTTGCTGCCGGGGGCTAAACGGCGAATCCCTTAGGCAAAGAGCCAACACATTGGGAACCAAATCGTAAGTCTACACCGAAACCCCGATGGGTGAGAGGCGCGACCTACGTTGGGCACTTTACTAGGTCAACGCACGTGGTCAGCCGTGCGGGACACCTTGACGTAGGCGGGCGACTCGTGAAAATCGGCCCACGCTCGGTCGTCGTCAAGGCTAGCGATCCCCGCTGGGTGAACGTTCCTTGACCTGTCAGCCTAGTTTCAGGCTCAATTCTGCCCTTGACGCGCCACTTTGGCGAGAAAAAAAGCGACTCCAATTGTAAACACTAGTGTCAATCCCATGAGACCAAAGAGCTTGAAATTGACCCACGTTTCAAGGCTAAACGTGTAGGCGACAAGGAGATTCAAGGCCCCTAAGACGACAAAAAAGCCGATCCAGAGTTTCTGTAACAGCCACCAATGGCGATCGGCCATCGTGAGTTCGGCTTTGGCTAAGAGTCGCTTCATGAAGTTTTTCCCCGTGAGGTTTCCGTAGAGAAGAATCCCCGCGAAAATCCAGTAGAGGATCGTGGGCTTCCATTTAATAAAGGCACCTTCGCGGAAGTAAAGCGTCAAGCCCCCAAAGACGACAATCACGGCCAAGCTAATCCAAAACATCGGTTCGACTTTACGGCGACGAACGAGGAGATAGATAAGCTGGGCGATCGAGGCGAGAATGGCGGTGGCGGTCGCGAGCAAAATCGGTGCGCTCTCGGGCGTAATCCCAGCACCTAAATACTGGCTCGCCCACTGGGTCGCGGCGTCCGCGTGTGAGCCCGCCCATTTAAACACCCCAAAAAAGAGCACAATGGGGAAGAGGTCAAAAAAGAGTTTCATGGTAGTGCGTATGTTCCCTGACGACGCAGGGGGTTGGAATCCTTTACTTGAGAAAAACGGCGACAGAGCCACCCATTTCATCCGAGTCGATGAAGAGGAGGGTCCGCGCCACCTAACCATAGCAGAATTTAGGGGCGCTTGGCGGCGCCGTCGTGACGTAGGCGTCCGCGGGGCGACCCGACAAACGTGAAGAAGTGTTTCCTTTGGCTCAGGCCTCGTAGCACTTCGATTCACTTTTTTTCGTGGCTCACGTGCTTCTTAATCGTGTGTCAAGCATGGGACTGGTATCATAGGTCGCAAGAATCTGGAAACGGGGTGTGCACAGACGTGCTACGCTCTGTTTCCCTCCTTCAAAGCAGAGTGAACGCGGTGGGGGTGAGCACGAGCGGCTCGCCCGCCTAATTCACTCGCCTTCTTTGAGGATACCCAAAGCGATGTTAATTAAAAAATTCATTCTCAGTGCTGCGTGTGTGGCGCTGGGTAGTGCAGCGTATGCTGCGCCAAAGGAGACTAAAGTGACGCAACCGACTCCGGTAGTTAAGAGTCAGCCTCAACATGTGGTGACGGTCGAAGGCATTAGCGAATACCGCTTAGCCAACGGCCTCAGAGTGGTGCTTTATCCCGATCAGAGTAAACCGACCGCCACGGTCAATATGACCTATTTGGTGGGGAGCCGTCATGAAAACTACGGCGAAACGGGGATGGCCCACTTGTTGGAACATTTGATGTTTAAGGGGAGTAAAAATTTCCCCCATCCGACCGCGGAATTCACCAAGCGTGGCTTCCGGATGAACGGCTCCACCTGGTTAGACCGCACGAATTACCACGTCTCCTTTACGGCGACGGATGACAACATGCAGTGGGCGCTTGCGTGGCAAGCCGACGCCATGGTCAACTCCTTTATCGCGCGTACAGACTTGGATAGCGAAATGACCGTGGTGCGTAACGAATACGAAATGGGCGAAAACCGTCCGAGTTCGGTTTTGATGAAGCGCTTACAGTCGATGATTTTCGATTGGCACGCCTATGGGCGTAGCACGATCGGGGCGCGTAGCGACATTGAAAACGTGGAAATCGCCAATTTGCGCGCTTTCTACGAAAAGT
This sequence comes from uncultured Sutterella sp., assembly GCA_905192805.1. Lineage (GTDB taxonomy): Bacteria > Pseudomonadota > Gammaproteobacteria > Burkholderiales > Burkholderiaceae_F > Sutterella. The sequence continues at coordinate 4,087 of CAJJMF010000100.1, forward strand.
ATTATCAGCCGGACAATGCGGTCTTAACGATCTCGGGGAAGTTTGACCCCGAACAGGTCTTAGCCTGGGTACAGAAGGACTTTGCGGGGATTCCGAAGCCCACTCGTGCGCTCCCGCACGAATGGACCGTGGAACCCACGGCCGACGGGGAACGTGAATTTACGGTGCGCCGTCCGGGCGAAACGAAGATGATCATGATCGGCTACCGTGTGCCCTCGGCGTTGTCGCCTGATTACGAACCCGTCAACACGGCGACCTCGATTTTGGGTAACGAACCCACGGGACGTCTCTATAAGGCGTTGGTCGAAAAGGGACTCGCCACGCAGGTCTTTGGGTGGACCATCCCGGGTAAAGCGCCTGGCTTTGTGATCTTTGGCGCCATGCTCAAAAAGGACGCGGATGTCGAACCCGTCAAAGCGGCGATGATCAAGACGATCGAAGGCACGTTTGCCGACACGCCCACCACCGAACAAGAGTTAGCGCGCGAAAAGAGCGATCAAGCGACGATGTTTGAACGCCAATTGGCGGATCCGGAACAGTTCGGGATTGAACTCTCGGAATACATCGCTCTGGGTGACTGGCGTCTCTTCTTTGTGGACCGTGAAGAGTCCGCAGCGTTGACCGCGAAGGCGGTGGACGAGGCTGCGAAGAAATACTTTGTGCGTGACAACCGTGTCGTGGGGGTCTATATCCCGACGACCGACTTAAAGCGTGCCGAGATTCCGGCGGCGCCGAGCGCCGAAGAGATTCTGAAGGGGTACACCTTTAAGACCGAAGGTAAGAGCGCGGAAGCCTTTGATACGACGCAAGAGAACATCAACGCGCGTACTGAACGCCTCGCCATGGGCGATATGCAGTTGGCGCTGCTCCCCAAGAAGAGCTTAGGCGAAACCGTGCAGGTGCGCTTTAAGTTCTTAAATGGGACGCCCAAAACGGCTGGCAACGCTGCGCTCAATATGGTGACGAGCCAGATGTTCGTGCGCGGTGCCAAAGACATGACGAACGAACAAATCGAAGACAAATTCACGGCCTTGAAGATGGAAGGCACGCCCTTTGACTTCACGACGGACCGTGAACACGTTGTCGAAGCGCTCGCCTTTGTGGGGCACTTATTAAGCACCCCGACCTTCCCCGAGAAGGAATTCGAAACGTTGCGCTCGAAGATGATCACGGGGCTCTCGGCCAAGTCGGACGACCCGCAGGTGAAGGCGCGTGACTGGTTAAACGATCACTTCAATACCTACCCGCAAGGGGACGTGCGCCACACGGAAACGAGCGCGGAGTTGATCGCGGAATTAAACGCGATGAAGCGTGACGATGTCGTGAACTACTGGCGTGACGTGTTCCAAAATGGGTTGGGTTACGTGGCGGTCGTGGGTGACTTCGATGTCGAAAGCCTCAAGACGGCCTTAGAAACGAAAGTCATTGGCACGAAAACCTCGAAGGTGAAGTACGAACGCGCCATCGCAGAATATAAGCCCGTCGCAGCCGAACGTGTCGTCATTGATACGCCCGAAAAGGACAATGCAGTGATTTTTGCCCGTACGGACTTTGAAGCGAACGAAGACGATAAAGACGCCGCCGCGCTTTACGTGGCCGACTGGATCGTCGGGGGCTCCACGGGGCTCTCCAACCGCTTAGTGAACCGTATTCGTCAAAAAGAAGGCCTCTCCTACGGGGTGGGCAGCAATTTGACGTTGGGCACCTTTGGGAACCGCTCCCACTGGGGTGTGGGGATGATTGTGGCCCCGCAAAATGCCCAGCAAGCCGAGGCGAGTTTAAAGGACGAGTTGCGCAAAGCCTTTGATAAAGGCATCACGGAAGCCGAATTGGCGGAAGCCAAGCAAGGCATCCTTGACTACCGTGCGATTAACCGTGCCCAAGACAGCATGTTAGCGGCCTCCTGGGTGCGTTTAATGGAAAAAGACCGCGATTGGACGAATTCCAAGGAATTGGATGACGCCATCAAGGCCTTAACGGTGGGGGATGTGAACCAAGCGATTAAGCGCATGATGGATCCGACGAAACTCTCCATCGTCTTGGCAGGGGACTTAACCAAGGCCAAAGCCGCGGGTAAGGACTTTAGCCAACCCTTGACGAAGTAATTCGTTAGGATTGCAATCTCAAAAACCCCGATGTGCCCGAACGTGGTGCGTCGGGGTTTTTTGCGAAGAGCGTTGATACCCTGTGATCCTTGATATGTTAAGCTCACTCGTGACAAGAATCGGTGTGACAATTTAAGGAGAACGTATGCCAAAGTGGGAGCGTCCAGAGGGCGTTTGGACTATTACGGATCAAGGACGTGAAATGGTGTGGCTCGAGAGAGCTAAATACCCCATCGAAGAGGTTGAAGAGAAGGCCCAAATTGACATGAGCGCGATATACGGGAACTCGCGACGTGCTCTCGCGGTGGCGTTCGCCAGTCTTAAACGAGCCGAGAGGTATTATCGTGACGTTAATACCTTCCATATGCTCCTGACCCAGCTATACTGGCGATGGAATAGAGGGGTCGCCACCTTGTCACACCTTCAAAAAGGGTTTCGACTCTTTGATCGAACCCTAGCGCGAAGTATGTTTGTCGTAGCTCGCCAATGGGTTGAGCACCTAACGCCATCGAAATCGTTTCATCGACGCTCCGAGAAAGTTTGGGAGCGGATCAGCAAGCAGCGTACCCACTGGCTGGCGCTTTTAAAAGAAGGGGAAATTGATGAAGTGGAAAAAGCGCTGGGTGACGTGATTCAGAAGGCCATCAGTAATACGACGATTTTGGTGCACTATGAGCAAGGACATGCCACGGTCTATATGCATACGGGTTTGCAACATACACGATTAGTGGAGATGCTCGCGTTTCTCGAACGCATGCCTAAAGCATTACGTGATCATTGGACGTTTGTTCCTGGCTTTCCTCCCCGCAGCGATATTCGACTGGTTGACCTCATTGCCAACGAGTCGGTGACGGTCGATGAGGTACAAATTCAGGTCAAACATTATGTCGACGGTCGCTATTGGTTAGCGGTCTGGTCACCAACACTCATCAAGGCATTCAAAGAGCGTCGTTCTTTTGCCTTTGAGGCACTAACCGAATTGACCTTGGCGCTGTTAGGGGACTTGACTGCCGTGGCGTATATTGCTCAGCTGGAGTTCTCCAGTGAGCCTCTAGGAAGCGAAGCACTCCCCTTGCGTGAATTGCCCGAGTTGATGGCCAAAAATGGGCATATGCCTGTGACGGATGCCAGTGCTCTCATGGTGCCACGTCCGTACGCGTATCGTGAGTTGTCAATTTTACCCGAGTGGGATAAGTGGCGACAAGGACCGATGTCGGGAAAAACCGCTTGGCGTCAACTCATCCAGCAGTATTGGAGTCACGATACGGACATCCTAGAGGAATTCGAAGAGGATGGAGTACGCGCTGGATTTTTCATTCTCCCGCGGGAGCACTTGACCGATGAACAGGTTGCGAAGCTTTTAGATGACTTGATCTTCAATCTGGAATTTTGGTGCCCAGAGAGTCTTCGCATCATCGGCTATGGTGTGGGGAAGCGTTACTTGCTGTTGGATGCTCTTTTGTGGAATCAAGATACGGTCTTTAAGATGGCAAGAGCGTTTGCAAAAGAATACGACTTGTCGTCGCTGGAGTTCCAATACTTTGTCGCTTGCTGCCCCAAGGTGACGCTTTGGGAAAAGACACAGAAGCGTAAGCCTGCCACGCGCAGTTCCGAGAAAAAAGCAAAGCCGACGAAAGAACCCACACGGAGTGCTCCCCTGGAGGAGGACGCATGGACGATCGAGGGACCAGCAGGAAAGGCCTAGTATAGGACATCGCTCCGTTGGGGTTAATCCTGCCTTGCGAAGGCGCAACCGGGCGCCTACACTCAAAGAACTGTGTTTTTTGAGACGCCTCTCCTTAGGTTTTCTGCGGGTCTTGCGCCTCACGTCAAGTGGAAATCGATGAAGGAGTGGTGATGTCGACGATTAAAAAAACCGAAGGAACGTGGTATATCCGTGAAGAAGGCACCGTCATGTCGTGGCTGGACGAATACTGCTACTCGGGACGAATCTGGATGACGATGGTCGAAATGGCGTTGGACGAATCGGAGCCGACGAACGCACAGCATTTTGACGCGAGTCTGGCGACGCTTCAACGACAAAAACGATTCGATCCGACGGAAAACGAGGAAGTAAATGGGTTTTTAAGTGAGATCTACTCGCGCTTAAAGCGTGGCGTTGCCACGCTCTCAACGATCGAAAAACTGCCTTCCTTTCTGCGTAAAGAGCGCGAGCCGATGCGCCGTGAGGCAATCGAATGGGTGAACGCACTACCTTCGGAAGCGTCCTTTGCCCACCGTGCGGAACACGTCTGGAAGCATATAGTGAAGCATGACGCCCAGTGGCGGGCGCTCTTAGCCGCGGGCAAAGTTTACGAGGTGGAACAAGCGCTCGAGAAGGTGATTCGGGCGAAGTTGAGTAGTTTCCCCTTCTATTTAGCGTACCGCGACGCGCATCCCACGGTGTATTTTCATACGGGTGTTGAGGTGACACGCTTGGCGGCGATCATGGCCTTTATTGCCCGGATGCCCGATTGCTTAAAAGCGCATTGGACCTTTGTCGCAGGCTTTCCCGCACGGCCCACGCTCACGTTAATGGACGATGAAAAACATGCGATCACGCCTGAGGATATGCAATGCCGTATTGTCAGCTGGCACGATGACGGTCGGTATCACCTCGAAGTGGCCTGCAAAGCGCTCAATGATTCGTATCGTCGGAATCGGACCTATCATCATGAGGCATTGCGTGCGCTACTGTGTGGGGTGTTGGGAGATCTCACGATGTTGCGCTATATCGAACGCGTGATGTTTTCGACCAAGCCAATAAAGTCCAAGGCCGTAACGCTAACGGAATTACCAAAAATTCTTGCCAAAAACGGCCATACGATCGTGACGGAT
>CAJJMF010000101.1 GCA_905192805.1 uncultured Sutterella sp.
GGCGTTAGAGGGCCCTCAACCTCCCTATTCCCTTAGTCCCATTCGACCTTGTCTAAGCGGCGCAGCAACACAAATTCGTCGCGGTTCGCGCCAATCGTTCCGTAGTAGTTCATCCCCCAGCTCAACTGCGCATAGCCACCAATCATGTGCGTGGGTTTCGGGCAGATGCGCGAAATCGAGTTGTGTAAACCACCACGGTTACCGGTCGTGGGTGACAAGGGCACATTCACCGTGCGACCCTGGTTGTGGTACATAAAGATCGCCCCTTCCGGGATACGCTGCGAGACGCAGGCGCGAGCAATCGTGGAGCCGTTGTCGTTCAAAACTTCGATCCAGTCGTTATCCTTGATCGAGAGCTTGTTAGCGTCCGTTTCGCTCACCCAAATCACCGGACCCCCGCGGCCTAACGTCAACATCACCAAGTTGTCCGACCACGTCGAGTGCGTCGTCCACTTGTTGTGCGGCGTCAGAATGTTGACCGCAATCGTGTCGTCCTTAATATCAAGACGCTCTTTGATGTCGGTGATTTCGCGCTTAGAGAGCGGCGGCTTGTAGCCCACCAACCCTTCGCCAAAGGCAAGCATCCACGGGTGGTCTTGATAGAAACTCTGACGGCCCGAGAGCGTACGCCACGGAATCAAGTAGTTGATGTTGGTGTAGTTCGCGGTGTAGTTCACTTCGTGACTTTCGATACCGGACCACACGGGCGAATTCAACACACGACGCGGCTGCTTTTGCAAATCGAGGTAGCGTAACTGCGTTTCGCCCCCCTCTTCGGTTAAGGGTTCCGCCAAATTCAACCCCGTGGGCTTTTCGAGCGCCTTCCAGGCTTCTTTACTGGCACGGCCCGAGGAAACCGGGTCAAATTCGAGAATCATTTCCACGGCTTGCACGTCGGTTTCGATCTTGGGTAACCCTTTGGTGCTGCCTTCGTCAAGCACCACACCGTTGACGCCCTTTAACGATTCAAAGGCTTCTTCGGTCGACCAGGTGATCCCCTTTTGCGAAATCCCTAAGTGCTTCAAATTGGGCCCGACGGCCGTAAAGCGCTTGTAGGTTTCGGGGAAGTTACGTTCCACCACGGTCAATTTGCCCATCGTGACGCCCGGGATCGGTTCTTCCCCGGTTTCACGCCAATCCTTGACGTCCATCGGCGCAGCCGTTTCCATCACGGAGTCGTGCATCAACGGGGTCATGACGATGTCCTTTTCCACCCCTAAGTGTCCCGGCACCAATTCCGAGAAACGCTTCGCGATGCCCTTAAAGACGTCCCAGTCGGTACGCGATTCCCACACCGGGTCCACCGCTGGCGTGAACGGATGGATGAAGGGGTGCATGTCGGTCGTCGAAATGTCGGTTTTTTCGTACCAGGTGGCAGCCGGCAATACCAAGTCTGAATGCAGCGCAGAGGTGGTCATACGATAATCAATCGTCGTCACCAAATCGAGCTTACCGACGGTGTCGGCCGTATTCCACTTCGTGTACTTCGGCAGCGCCAACCCTTCTTCTTCGAGGTTGCGACCTAAGACGGCATTTTGTGCGCCCAACATATGCTTGATGAAGTATTCCATCCCCTTGGCGGAACACCCGACCAAGTTCGCACGCCAAATAAAGAGCGTCTTCGGGCTATGCGCGTCGATGTCTTCGCTCGCGAGTGTCAAACGACCCGACTGCAACTCTTCCGCGACGTACTTCGCTTCCGTCTTGCCTTTTGCGGCAGCTTCTTTCGCGAGCACCAAGGGGTTACGCGAGAGTTCGGGTTCGGTAGGCAACCAGCCTAAACGCTGAGAGCGGATATTGCAGTCCACGAGCGTTAAGTCCTGCCACTCCTCTTTCTTCGCTAAGGGCGAAATGAGGGTATCGACTTTCACCTTTTCGTAGCGCCACTGGTTCGAGTGCATATACACCCAGCTCGTCGTATTCATCTGGCGTGGCGGACGGCTCCAGTCAAGCGCAAACGCTAACTGCGCCCAGCCCGCTTGCGGACGAACCTTTTCCTGACCCACGTAGTGAGCCCAACCGCCCCCGTTGACACCGATCGTGCCGCAGAGCATCAACAAGTTGATCGCTGCGCGGTAAATCATGTCGGTGTTGTACCACTGGTTCACCCCAGCGCCAATCACGATCATCGACTTACCACGGGTCTTTTCCGCGGTTTCAGCGAATTGACGCGCGACCGCAATCACACGTTCTGCGGGCACGCCCGTGATCGTTTCTTGCCAACGCGGCGTATAGGGAATGTCGTCTTCGTAACTCGAGGCGACGTTCGAATCATTCCAGCCGTTATCCACGCCATACTGCGCGAGCATCAAGTCGTAGATGTTGACGGCCAAGAAGTCGCCCTCTTTCCCCGTCACCTTAATCACCGGCACTTTACGCACGAGAATATCGTCGTGCTGGGTGGCCGCAAAATTCGGGTTCTTGAAGTTTTCGCCCCCAAAGTACGGGAACGCCACCTCAACGACGTCGTCCTGATGGCCCTTTAAGGAGAGGCGCGGCGTAAAGGCTTTACCCGTGCGTACGTCTTCGTTTTTGAGGTTCCACTTGCCTTCTTTATTCCAACGTGCCCCGATGGAGCCATTCGGCACCACCCATTCGTTCGTGGCTTCGTCCACGACGACCGGGTAGAAGTCGGCTTTTTCCGTAATCCCCATGTCGTCCTTAAAGTCGGAGGCACGTACGATACGGCCTGCGGTGTAGCCGTGAGGCGTCTGCTCAAGCTTCACTAAGTAGGGTAAGTCCGTGTAGCGCTTGACGTACTCATCAAAGTACGGGGTTGTCTTATTGACAAAGAATTCCTTGAGAATCACGTGCCCCATGGCCATCCCGAGCGCGGAGTCGGTCCCCTGCTTGGGAGCGAGCCACACGTCCGCAAACTTCGTGGCGTCCGAGAAGTCGGGCGACACGACAACGACTTGCGTGCCTTTGTAGCGCACCTGCGTCATGAAGGGGGAGTCGGGGGTACGCGTCACCGGCACGTTCGAGCCCCAGAGCATTAAGAAGGACGAGTTGTACCAGTCGGCCGATTCGGGCACGTCGGTCTGTTCGCCCCAGGTCTGCGGCGACGAAGGGGGTAAGTCGCAGTAAAAATCATAAAACGAGAGACTAATCCCACCGATCAACGATAAGTAACGGGTCCCGGAAGCGTAGGAAATCTGCGAAAAGGCCGGAATCGGAGTAAAGCCCGCGTTACGGTCCGGACCGTAGGTTTTCGCCGTGTAGATGTTGGCCGCGGCAATAATATCGTTGGCCGTGTCCCAATCAAGGCGCACCATGCCCCCTAAGCCACGCACGGTTTTGTATTGCGCGGTCTTCTTCGGGTCGGACACAATGTTGCCCCAGGCTTTCACGGGGTCGCTTTCGACTTTGCGTTCGGCTTCCCACAAATCCAACAATTCACGACGAATCATCGGGTGCTTAATACGGCCCGAGTTGTAGAGGTACCAGGAGTAGGAGGCCCCACGCGGACAGCCGCGCGGTTCATGGTCCGGACACCCCGGTCGGTTTTGCGGGTAGTCGGTCTGTTGTAATTCCCAGGTGACCACGCCGTTTTTGACGAAAATCTTCCACGAGCACGACCCCGTGCAGTTCACCCCATGGGTGGAACGGACGACTTTGTCATGCTGCCAGCGGTTACGGTAGAACTTTTCCCAGGCACGGTTTTCCGTGTCTTGCTGGGAAAAATATTTCGATTTCGAAAAGGGGTCAGACATAAAGTTTCCTCTCACTAGACAGTTAAAAGGTTTTCGAAGTAATTGAGTTCACTTATTCGATGTGAGCTAGGTTGACGAAGTCGCCTATTAAGGCCAAAGCACATCGAATAAGTGGAAAGCTTACCGAGCGTTACGCCGTCTTGGCCGCGCGGCGAATCATGCCGAAGTAATTCACGATGGCGTTCGCGGTCGCAAGCACCGAGAAGACCAAGAACCCTAAGGCGTAGCCCGAGGTGGCATTCATGGCCACGATCGCTCCTAAGACCGGGGGAAGCACGAAGCCCCCAAAGGCACCTAAGCCCCCTACCCAGCCCGAGGCACCGCCCACGGCTTTTGGAACGTAGACCGGGATTAACTTCATTACGGCGGCGTTATTAAAGCCCATGGCAATCGCCAACACGATCGTGACGACAAAGGTAACGGTGGCGTTTAAGTTCAAGGCCATCAAGACGCCCATGGCGGACACCACAAAGAGTGCCATCATCGAGGAGCGCACACCCCCGATCTTGTCGGCCACTTTCCCACCCGGCACACGGCAAAGCGCAGCGACGATCGAGAAGGCGGCCGTCAAAATACCGGCCGTTAACGGCTCCATTTGGTGTGCTTCACGCCAATAGGTCGGGAACCAAGCGGTTAAGGCCATAAAGCCACCGAAGGTCGTGAAGTACGTTCCCACTAAGAACCAAGTTTCCGGAATCAAGGCGGAGTTTTTCAGGCTCGAGACAATGTTCCCATTGGGGAAGAGTTCTTGGCCGTTTTGGGTGGCGAACTCGCGCGCTGCCTTCTCGTCCATGCCAGCGTCACGGGCTTGGAAGTACGGCGCATTGGCACACAGTAAGAAGTAAAGAATCGTGCCCACGATCATCACGGCGGTGATGACGTAGTAGGCATTGACAAGCCCTAAGTTGGCGAGCATCAGGGGGAGCGCAATACACATCATCCCCGCCGAGGTTGTCGCAAACCCACCAAAGAGCCCGAGCGCAAAGCCCTGCTCTTTTTTCGGGAACCAATAGGAGACTTGGGTAGCGCCCACGCTAAAGGTCGCAATCCCACAGCCCGCGAGGCAGCCAAGCGCCAAGAGCACAGGATAGAGTCCCGTCATGTTGTTCGGGTAGTAGCTCGTAAAGAGCCAGGAGAGTCCGAGCAGACCCAGCACCGAACAGATCATTAAAAATTTCAGGGATTTGCTCCCACCGTTGACGTCAACGCTCGCACCAAACGGAATGCGAAGTAACGACCCGGAGAGCGAAGGAACGGCGACCAAAAGGCCCACCTCAAAAGGGCTCAAGCCCATCGAGCTCGCTAAACCTTTGGCCGTCGGACCAAAGAGCGAAATCGACATGGCACCAAAGAAAAAGCCAAGCGTGGCAGCAGTAAGACTACGGGTTTTGTTTCCACGTAGTGTCAAAGAAGCGGTTGTCATGTTGTTGTCCTTATTTGGGGTGATAAGAGAACAAACACGACCCGATAACGGGAGGTCGGTAACGTGAGTTATGAAGTACCAACCGTACGTCTTTGGAACACGTACGGTAAGTAATCCTCATTCACGTACAGTGGCCAATATATCAGGGGTCGTTGGACCGTGCCTAGCACCAAAATGACTAGGCCCGGTGAATGTGAGAGCGAGTTTAGTGACATGATGTAATCTCACCAACCTCTCTGACGGGAGGGATCAAGGGGACTAGTCCTTTTGAAGAGGCGAGCGTTCGAAGGCGCTTTTCTTAACAATTTGGTGGTCTTGATCGTCCCCTAAGACGATCCATGGTAACCCTAATAACCACCTTAAAATCGCTTTACCTAAGGCATTAACGCCAATAAATAGTGTGAAGTGTTCTTTATGAAACCCCTTTCTTTTACCAAGAAATATTTTGTTACACACTTAAAGTTACGTGCTACCATGATCGCGAGGACTAGATCTTTACGTCACAACCTCATGCACTCGGGGGATCCTAAGTCCGTCCGACTTAGGTCGAATGCGTACGGATGCGGTTGATCGACCTCTCCCAGACGAGAGGGGGACGCCCGCCCTCTTGGGAGAGACACGAGGGGGGAACGGGGTCACCCTACTCCATCGGATTAGTTCCTCTGGTACGTGAGCGGGTGCGCCTCACGTGCCTACTCCCCTCCCCGCTGACTCCAATGGGAGAGGTCAGCCTGTGAGGGGGATGGTGAATACGAGGCAAATGGGATAGGTCGTTCGGTGAGGGCGGGGTCCGCCAGAGGGATAGTAATAGAACGGAACTAATAACTAAAGAAAAACCATTAGTATTTGCTATTGAAAAAAAAACGTCCCCAAAAAAAGAAGCGAGCACCCCGGCAAGGCGCTCGCTCTTAGGTTCGTTCGACCTGAAATTGGAGGACTTATTCCCAACCACGGGCGGGATAGGAGACGCGGAAAATCGTTTCATCCGTCCCTAAGAAGAGATACTTACGGTGCATCCCCAAGGTGGCACAGGCGTGGTTAGGCATAATGCGTAAGCGCGTACCGATCGGGAAGTCTTCCGGACGCAACGGTGCGCCGGAGGTGGCCTGAATGATCCCATGCTCTTGGTTGCAGGAGGTCACACGGATATCCAGGTCACGCAGGGGTTTGCCGTGAATATCGCACACGAGCCCATAACCCCAGTCTATTTCTTGACGGGCGGTCGAACGGTCTTGACTCAACGCCATCCAGCCCGCGTCGCAGATAATGTAGCCCTTGTCGCGTTGATGACCCACGACGCTGGTTAACACGGTCGCCGCGATGTCTTCGATTTCATGAATGCCCTTATTCATCATGAATAAGTCACCCATTAAATAGACCCCCGCACGGATTTCCGTGATGCCTTCGGGTTTGGTTTTGGTACCAAAGAAGGTGGGTGTGGAGCCTACCGACACGATATCGCATCGGAAGCCCGCTTCACGAATCATATTGGCCGCGATGTTAATCGCCTTGGCTTCGTTTTCGGCGGCGAGTGTCATCAATTCCGGCGTGAGCGCATGGTAGCTTTCGCCCGCGTGCGTAATGACGCCCTTTAACACGGCCCCATCGGAGAGGGTTTTGGCAATCTTGACGATCGTTGGATCATTGGGTTTGAGCCCTGAGCGATGACCATCACAATCGATTTCGATTAAGCACGGAATATAGACCGCGTTCTTACGACAGAAGGTCGAGACGAATTCCGCCGCTTCCACGCTATCCAAAATGATCTTTAAGTCGACCCCGGTGTCACGGATTTCGGACACAATGGGCAACTTTTGGGGCGTAATCCCCACGGCATAAATCAAGTCCATCACGCCCGAAGCGGCAAAATAGCGGGCTTCGGTCATGGTCGACACCGTGGCAGGGCCCTTTTCCGAGAGCATCTGAGCGCGGGCAATTTCGACCGACTTATGCGTCTTTAAATGCGGACGAAACGTGAGGCCAATGTCTTCTGCATGTTTTTTGGCGCGCTCGGCGTTGTTAATGAGCGTTTGCTGGTCAATGATAAGACTGGGGGTAGGCACTAAGATATCGGAGAGATTACAGCCAATTAATCCGCCCCAGCGTGGTTCACGTCCAAACATTGCCTCGTTCTCCTTATTGGTTACAGTTTGAGTAGAGTCATTGTACTCGGGAATGTGATCGAAAAGTGGCCTCACCTAGCGTTTCCGAGGACGGCCACCATTTAATACGTCAGCGTCGTGCTTTAACGAGTGCTAAGAGGCACACATTGGCAAGCACGAGCGCAATGCCCAATAGTTGCCAGGTACCAAATCGGTCGCCTAAGAGGGCAATTGAAAAAAGAAACGCACTCAAGGGTTCCAAACAGTTCAGTAACCCTGCCATGACCGGCGAAATGGCGCTCAAGCCCTGCATATAGAGCCAAAAGGCCGTGACGGTGCCAAACAGGACGATAAAAGCAAACGTACTCAGCGTCGGGATATTCCACTCGACCGGCATGCCAAAGGGGTTCCCCACGATCAACCCGCAAATTCCCCCTCCGAGCATCCCCCACGACACCACCGGGAGCACGCCGACTCGGGTAATCGCTGACAGGGGTTCGATCGAATAGATCGTCGCAAAGACCGCGGAAAGCAATCCCCAGAAAATCGCTAAGGGGGAGAATTGCAACACGCCCCAGTCGCCATTGGTGATGATCAAATACACGCCCGAGACGGCGAGCACAAAACAGACGACTTCGGTGAGACCGATTTTTTGATGTTTCGTCACACTCAGCCAGAGCGCTGCAAAGAGGGGTACGAGGGTTAAAAAGATCGCCCCCGTGCCGGCATTGGAATAGAAAATGGATTCAAAAAACGCGTAATGCGTACTGAAAATCAGCACACCGCCAAAGGCGATATTGACGAGCAATCGCCCGTCTTTAAAGACACGGAGCATGGCGTGGGGCTTGAGACAAAAGGCAATGAGGACAAAGACCGTTCCCGCACACAGTTGTCGTAAGGCCACCAGATCGAGGGGGTTGAACCCATGAGAGAATTGAAACAAAAACTGAACAGCGGTACCCATGGCTCCCCAGAGTAATCCCGCGATCACAATACAAGCGATGCCTAACGCAACGCGATGATTGATTGCCATGTTCGATGGAATCCTTTTTTGAATGTGGGTTAAAGCGTCTCAAACGCCCATCGCGAGAGTCTAGCGCAAACGCCTGCGTGAAGAGGTACGGAGTAAGACGAAAGCGAACACGATCCCCAAAAAAGGTGGTCGGACATCGGACCTAAGAATTTTTTATCGTTAGACGAGACTGCCATCCGTAACGATTCACGCGTTGTGTTCTGAACTTACCAGTTGATTTTATTTCATTTTATTGAATATAAATCATGATTTATCTAATAATAAGTGTTCAACGTTAAGGCGAAACTGTTCTTTTTTTGTCGGCTGGTGCTATCTTTTTTTCACCATTTGGAGTAAAGTAATCAGAAAATTTTATGATTTTCGTGAACCGTGGCTGTGTGCTTGTCCACCGAGTCGCTCGCGCTCGATCAGAATCGATCTCACGGAAAACCCTCTATTTATCCTATCGTTGAGGAGATACATCATGAAGCTGGTTTTGCCCAACTATAAGGCAAGTAATCCAGGACACTACAGTGCGGGGGTGATTAGTCGCGGAACCTTATACGTGTCGGGACAACTCTCGATTGATCCGGACACGCGTGAAGTGGTCAAAGGCGACATCAAAGCGCATACCCGTCAAGCGTTAGCCAACGTCGATCGTGTGCTCACCTGTGCCGGTGCTCGGCGTGATCAAGTCGTGATGTGCCGCGTCTATACCCCAAGCGTCGAGTATTGG
>CAJJMF010000102.1 GCA_905192805.1 uncultured Sutterella sp.
TGTATTTCCAGTGAAAGTAGGACATTGCCGGGCTCACTATTAAAGAACCCCGTTGCTGAGTATTCAGCAGCGGGGTTTTCCTTTATTTATCCACACTATATCCTCCACTTCTATAAGGCTCATTCAAGCATGGCCTCCAGTGGGCATGGGCGACTTATCCACAGTTCATAGGGTAGGTTCAGGAAAGATATTCACAATTTTCCACAAGTCTTCTTTCTTTTATGGACTTGATAAAATGCCTTATAAATCATTAAGATAAATACTATAGGGAAAGATTTTGGTAAAAGTTATCCACAGAAAAAATGTCTCTTGTGTATAACTAATCGAAACCACACGGCGTCAGTTGTTTTGTGATTTATCCTTACTCAGGTTCTGAGACTTAACGTTTTCGCGTAAAATTCTCAACAGCAGTTTATTCATCGACGGTTTGTCTTGATACTGTATATAGCGACGCTTTTTTTCGCGTACCGTATCTCGTTGATTAGGTTTACATAATGATTCTTCAGCGCTCTTTAGCGACAGAGCTAGCCAATACCATCGGTGGGGTGTTTACCGTTCTCTATACCATTGTGTTAGCGGTAGGGATGGTTCGTGTCTTAGGTCTAGCTTCGGGGGGAGCCATTGCCAACTCCGAAGTGTTACAGATGATTCTGTATAACTCCCTTACCTACATTGCCCCTCTATTGGCGCTCTCTATGTTTGTCTCTGTCTTGATCACCATGATGCGTTGGTGGCAAGACAATGAAATGGTTGTCTGGTTTTCTTCGGGTGGTCGCTCGCTTTTAGCGTGGATTCGTCCTGTGTTACGTGTTACGATTCCGATGACCCTCTTGATTGCGGTCTTGAGTATTGTGGTCTCGCCGTGGGCTCGATCCCAAACGGAAGTTATTCGGAATAAATTTGAGCAAAAAGAAGAAGTGGATCAATTGAGCACTGGGCGGTTTATTGAATTACAAAATGGGCGCAGAGTGCTTTTTGTCGAATCCGTTGACCAAGATAACAGCACCGTTGGTAAAGTGTTTGTGGCTGATCGCTCGAAGGACAGTGATGCAGCTTTAGTTGCGGATTCGGGAGCGATTCAGGTCAATGAGGAGGGTGATCGCTACGTCATTCTCAAAGATGGTCGTCGCTATGATGTTCAGCATGATAATGCGCAAACCCGTGTTGTGGATTTCAAAGAGTACGGCTTACGTCTCGATGTGAAGATCGATAATCCTTGGCAGACCTCGAAGATGCAAGCCCAACCGATGAGTGTTCTAGTCGCTCAACACACCGACAAAGCCCTTGCCGAGGTGTTCTGGCGCTTATGTTGGCCGTTAGCCACGCTGAATTTAGCCCTGCTAGCGGTTCCTCTTTCATGCAGCAGTCCCCGTGCTGGCCGTAGTCTTAATCTCATTTTCGCATCGTTGATTTATATCTTGTATTTGAATGGAATCACGCTCACCCAGAATTTCATCGAACAAGGACGTGTCAATTATTGGGTGGGATTAGCTGCCTTAAATGGGGCTGTGTTCTTCATTACGGTATTGCTTTACTATCGGTGGGTGTATTGCACACGTTGGTTACCCAAGTGGCTATCGCCCTGGTACTGGCGCTACCGTGCGCAAAATGAATTGTCGGGAGATAAGTCATGACCGTTATTACCCGTCAATTTACCAAGGATATTTTGTCCTCTACGTTATTCGCTCTGACTGCGCTCGTGGCTTTGTTTGCCTTCTTCGATTTGGTCGGTCAGTTGGACACTGTTGGAAATGGCCGTACCCTCGGTGATGTGTTCTTACTTACGGGGCTGGCCATTCCAGGACGCGTGTATCAGGTAATGCCTCTGGCGGCCTTGTTGGCGTCGATTTATACCATGTCACGTTGGGCAGCAAGCTCTGAGTTTACTGTCTTACGTGTTGCTGGACTTTCTCCATTAAAACTCTGCGCCAGTGTCTCGGTCTCTGCCGTTATTATCCTGTCGACAACGTATTTGTTTGGTGAATTTTTAGCGCCACCCGCTGAAAAATATGCGGTAGAAGTAAAAACCTTAGCCAAGGCGGCGAATTTAACGGCTCGAGGCTACTCTTCGGGGCTGTGGCTTCGCGATATGGGTAATCAAGAGCAACCGCTCAACCGCTACATCAATGTGAGCTATATCCGTGCGGATAATAATCGCGAAACAGGTCCTTGGCGTGTCTTCGAGTTTGATCAGTCAGGCCATTTGCGTCGCATGTTGAACTCCCAGTCCGCCTCGTATGTCAACGATCAAGGTTGGATTCTCCATAACGTAAATATCAGTGAGTATCCAGTGATCCCTCGTGGTGAAGAAGAACAAAAAGAACTCTCGGTTACCCGTCGTACCGAGCAGTCACTTGTGTTTGGATCCACCTTAGGCCCAGAAATGCTCTCTGTGTTCACAAGTCGTCCTGATGATATGTCGATACGTGACTTGTCCCGATTCATCAATCATCTCAATGCCAATAGCCAAGATACTGAGAAGTATGAAATCTCTTTTTGGACAAAGATTTTCTATCCTCTGTCGACCTTGGTTATGCTGATGTTATCGCTACCCTTTGCCTACATGAATGCTCGCTCGGGAGGGATGGCCATTAAGATGTTTGCGGGCATTATGATTGGGATCACGTTCTACGCGTTAAGTAACATCTTTGCCTATTTAGGCACTACCACGATGCTCTCTCCGATGTTGGCAGCGTTGCTACCCACTTTGGGCATGCTTATCGTGGGTGGTTTCGCCTTAGCGATGGTGGAGCGTCGATAGACCACAACACAAGGGACTCCTATCCGAGCTTGATTTAGATAGGAGTCCCTAGATCACTTTAAGCCAAGTCTGACTTTATTGGGATGACGAAGACCGGGAGCGCTTCGGTTTTTTCCGGGCTTGATGATGGCTTAAAAATTCGGCTAAGGCTACGCCAGTCATGGTTTTTTCTTGACTGATTTGGTACGGTTCGCCCTCGCCGACGATTTGCCCCCCTTCATTACCCGCTTCGGGACCAAGATCAATAATCCAATCGGCCTCTGCCATCATATCTAGGTTGTGTTCCACAACAACAACGGTGTTCCCGGCATTCACCAGCCGTTTCACGACGGCAATGAGCTTGGCTACATCGTTCATGTGTAGCCCCACGGTCGGTTCATCCAATACGTAAAGGGCTTTACGCGCAGCGTTACTACGTGTGTTGGGTTTCACTTTGGCCAGTTCGGTGACCAGTTTGATGCGTTGTGCTTCACCACCGGAGAGCGTCGAAGAGTGTTGCCCCAGTCTCAAGTAACCCAGTCCTACGTCTTGCATTAAGGAAAGTGGGTGAGCAATGAGCGGAATGTTTTGAAAAAGCTCGTAGGCCTCATCAACGGACATATCGAGTACATCGCCAATCGACTTCCCTTGCCAGGCCACCGAAAGGGTTTCGGCATCAAAACGTTGGCCATGGCAAGCCTCACATTCCACCTTCACATCGGGCAGGAAGTTCATTTCTACGGTCAGCATCCCTTGCCCTAAGCACACTGGGCAACGTCCTCCTTCTGTGTTAAAGGAAAAACGAGAGGCGTTATAACCGCGCGCTAAGCTATCCGGATGTTGGGCAAACAAGTCACGGATATGATTAAACACACCGATATAGGTGGCAGGACAGGAACGGGAAGTTTTCCCAATAGGGGTTTGATCTACTTGGAGGACACGCGCTACTTGCTCGATGCCCTCAATACGATCACAGTGAGACCATTGGGGAGACGCTCCTGCCTTGAGTGTGACATTCTGTGCGAGATTTTTGTAAAGAATCTCACGAACTAATGTGGATTTCCCCGACCCAGACACCCCTGTGACGACCACCAGTTTTCCTAAAGGAATGTCGACGTGATCAATCTTGAGGTTATTGAGCTTGGGCTGTCGCAAGGTCAGGTGAGGATCGTGCTCACGATTAAAGGGATGCTCTGCGTGCCCGGTATGCACTAACGGTTCACGGAGATAACGCCCAGTGACCGAATCAGGATGACGTTCAATCGTTTTAATGTCCCCGTGGGCGACCAGACGACCCCCCTGCGATCCGGCTCCAGGCCCAATGTCAATGATGTGCTCGGCTGCACGAATAGTGTCCTCATCGTGCTCGACTACTAAGAGCGTATTGCCTTGTCGAGTCAATTGCTGAATCACGTCTAGGAGCATTTTGTTGTCACGCGGATGTAAACCAATTGTGGGTTCATCCAAAACATAGCAGACCCCACGCAGATTGCTACCGAGTTGGGCTGCTAATCGAATGCGTTGAGATTCACCACCTGAAAGCGTGGGGGCAGACCGATCAAGGTTCAAGTATTTCAAACCCACTTGCTTGAGAAAACGCAGTCGAGAGATGATTTCATCGATCGCCGTTTGTCCAATGGCTTTTTCACGGTCCTCTAAGTGAAGCGAGCTAAAGAATGTCAACGCCTCCTCAACACTCATCCGGGCAATTTGGGCAATGCCTTGGTTATGCCAGAATACATTGAGGGAGGTTGGGTTTAAACGTAAGCCATGACAGGACGGACAGACTGGGTTCTCGCCCTCATCGGGAGCTTTAATTTCGTCAATGAATTGCGATTGCATTTCGGCACGTTTCGCTTTACGTACAGCATCCGTAATAATCCCGTAGCCCAAACAATGCGAACACGCTCCAGTGGGGGAGTTGTAGGAAAACTGTTTGGGGTCAAGCGAAGGAAAGCCTCGCCCACATTCGGGACACGTGTTGACTTCAGAGAGAAAGAAGGTGTGTTCGGCGCATCGTACGATCAGTGAACCGTTGCCTAACTTCAAAATCTGACTCAAGGCCTCCTCATTTAATTTACCCTCACGCGATGTGATGGTCCCCATTAGCGCATCGATGGAATGCTCACTGTAGCGATCGAGTGTGGGTAGTTTTTCCATTAAATGAACCGTTTCACCGTCCACAATGGCTTCTTTGACCGAAAGCTGGCGTAATTGCGTAAAGAGCGTTTTGAACGTCCCTTTTTTATTTCGTACAACGGGGGCATACACATAAAGTGGAGCCTTTTGCACATAGGTGTCAATCAAGTGCGTCATCTGCTCACTGACGGCATTGCTGTGCGCAACGGAAACTGGCACATGGCAATCAGGGCAATACTGAGTCCCGAGTTTGGCATAAATGAGTCGTAAGAAATGGTAGAGCTCGGTCATCGTGGCGACCGTAGAGCGGAGCCCACCTCGACTGGTACGTTGCTCAATGGCTACCGTGGGAGGGATCCCTTGGACTAAATCGACATCGGGCAAGGGAGGGGGTTGAACCATGGAGCGCGCATAGGCGTTTAAGGACTCCAGGTAACGACGCTGCCCTTCTGCAAAAACAATGTCAAAAGCGATGGTTGACTTCCCCGAACCCGAGGGGCCAGTGATGACGGTAAATTGTTCCCGCGGAATGGCGAGGTTGAGGTTCTTGAGATTATGTTCGCGCGCCCCCATGATATCGATGTGAGGTAAGTACTCACTTCGTGTTTTTGGCGGGGGAAAATTGAAAAACGATGCGCGGGAGGTTTCTCCGGCGAGGGTATTGAGCCAAGCGGATAGGGCGGCCCCCGTGTGAGAGGAGGCCTGTGCTGCCACAATAGCCTCCGGGGTGCCTTCAAAGGTCACTTTTCCTCCCTTGTCACCTCCTTCAGGCCCTAATTCAACAAGCCAATCGGAATTGGCAATGACATCGAGATTGTGTTCGACAATCAACACGGAGTGTCCGAGACTCACGAGCTTACTAAACACGTCCATTAAGACTTGGATATCTTGGAAGTGTAGCCCGGTTGTTGGTTCGTCAAAAACAAAGAGTGTGCCATTGTTGCCGCGAGCCCGAGTGAGCCCGGAGGCCAGATGTCCTGCGAGTTTAAGGCGCTGGCGTTCACCACCCGACAAGGTCGAGAGAGACTGTCCGAGTTTCAAATACCCTAAACCACACAGTTTGAGGTAACTTAATGCCGTGACCACATTGGGGGCAAACGCAAAGACCTGGACCGCATCATCGATTGTCAGATCCAGCACTTCAGAGATGTTGTAGAGCTTTCCGTCGTTAAGAGTAATGCGAACACGTAAAACCTTGTCTTGGAAGCGTTGACCATTGCACACCGGGCAAGGTAAGTACACGTCGGAAAGAAACTGCATTTCCACATGTTCGAACCCTGAGCCGTTACAAGCGGGGCATCGACCTTCGCCCGTGTTAAAGGAAAAATCGCTGGCTGACAAGTTGGAGAGCTTGGCCTCAGTTGAATCGGCAAAGAGTTTGCGGATGTCGTTATACGCGGACACATAAGTAACGGGCATCCCACGAGCCGTAGATCCCATGGGGCTCTGATCGACATACACAATGTCCGAAGGCAATGTGCCAAAGAAGCCCTCAAAGGAGAGTCCTTCTGGGTAGGTACGGGTTTCTTTATAACGTTCAAACGCGGGGACCAGTACATCATTGATGAGCGTTGATTTTCCTGCGCCCGATACGCCGACCAAGGCGGTCATGCGTCCGAGCGGAATTTTGACCGTTGTCTCTTTGAGGTTGTGCAGCGTCACCCCCCGAATTTCGAAAAAGGAGGTTTTTTCTGAGACCGGAAGGGTTTGACGGGTTACCCGTTTTTTCCCGGCTAAATACTGTGCCGTTAAGGTTTCCGCCTCAAAGACTTTTTGTGTCGGTCCATCGTAAATGATGTGTCCGCCTTGGGCCCCTGCTTTGGGACCAATATCGATTAATCGATCCGCGCTCAACATGACCTGAGGGTCATGTTCGACCACCAAGAGGGTATTGTCGGCGTCACGTAGTTTACGCATGACCTGATTGACCCGCGCCATATCCCGAGGATGAAGTCCAATGCTGGGTTCATCCAGAACAAAGAGGGTATTGACGAGCGATGTGCCTAAGGCGGTCGTGAGGTTGACACGTTGGACTTCACCTCCTGAGAGCGTTCGGCTTTGACGATCGAGCGTCAAGTAGCCCAAGCCCACATCGTTGAGGTAGGAGAGTTTGGCAATGAGTTGGTCCAAGATGAGAGCCTCATCGTCACGTGCCTGTGGACGCAATCGCTCAAAGAAAGGATGAAGTGCCGAAAGCGGCATGGTGCACAGCTCATGGTAGTTAAACCCAGGTAAACGATCGTATTGCTCATCGCTGTACGTCGCATTGACGGGTTTAAACCGTACGGTTTCAGCTTCCAACGAGGCTAACGTGTGCTGGCGATCCTCCCAGGAGCCATAACGCCACGATAGCGACAAGGGTTTTAAGTGCGACCCGCCACAATCGGGGCACGTGAAGTAGGAGCGATACCGTGAGAGGAGCACACGGATGTGCATCTTATAGGACTTCGATTCCAACCACTCGAAATAGTGATTGATACCGTACCATTGACGCGTCCAATGACCGTCCCAGCCAGGCTCGCCATCCCAAAGCCACTTTTTTTCCGATTCGGACAACTCGTTGTAGGGGATATCGGTGGGAATATGGTCGCGCGCAGCATACTTAAAGAGGTCGTCTCGAACTTCTTTGTTCGAGTCGGTACGCCAAGGACGTACTACCCCCTCTGCTAAGGAGAGGGTCGGGTCAGGAATAATCAGATTTCGGTCGAGACCAATGACACGTCCAAACCCCTTGCAACGCTCACAGGCACCCAAGGGAGAATTAAAGCTAAAGTCCGCCGATCGAGCCGGCGAGTAGCGACAAGCGCAGTGGGCACAGGAAAAGCCCGAGATAAAGGTATGGCACGCTTCATCGTGCTCGGTTTCAACGAAGACGCGCACCGTGTCATCGTTGGCTTTATGCGTCGCTGTT
The DNA here is from genome assembly GCA_905192805.1 of uncultured Sutterella sp. Taxonomy (GTDB): domain Bacteria; phylum Pseudomonadota; class Gammaproteobacteria; order Burkholderiales; family Burkholderiaceae_F; genus Sutterella. The sequence goes on from CAJJMF010000102.1 coordinate 7,791, forward strand.
TCGATGGCTTCGATGGCACGTGAGCGTGTGAGACTGCTGGCCTTAAAACGATCGGTGACCACATCCAAGGTATAACCGGTAGGGGTCTCGAGTGTGGCTTTTATTCGAGTAAACCCCTGAGCGGATAAGCCATCGATTGCCTCTTGTAGAGGTATCGCTTGAGGCACTTGTACACGGAACGTAATGTAAATTCGTGCCTCGGGTGAGTGTTGAGCCCATTGCTCAATATGAGCGTATATGCTCTGAGGTGTCGTTTCTTCGACACGCGTTGCACAGTACGGGCAGTATAGCGCCGCGTGGTGCGCAAACAGAAGCTTCAAGTGATCGTTTATCTCGGTCATGGTGCCCACGTTAGAACGTGAGGTTCGCACGACAGCCGTTTGGTCAATAGCAATCGCCGGTGGAACGCCTTCGATAGCGTCCACTTGCGGGTGATCCATGCGATCTAAGAATTGACGGGCATAAGGGCTAAAGGTTTCCACATAACGGCGTTGACCTTCGGCATAGATGGTATCGAAGACGAGAGAACTTTTTCCCGAGCCCGATAATCCTGTCACGACAGTCATTTCTCCGGGGACTAAATCCACATTAAGGTTCTTGAGATTATTCTGGCGGGCACCACGAATACGGATGAGATCCTTCATGTGGCGTGTTTTGGTTCGGGGGCTTGCAGACAGTTCTGTCGCTTTAGTCATAGTGCTAGTTACCTGAAAAAGATTCCACTGTGTGCAGAACAGTGTACAAAAAAAGAGGCGAATTTCGTGACGTCCGTTTTGATGGGATGGATGCTGTGACAAAATGCACAACTAAGTTACAAATAATTACAACTAGTTCTGCACAAAAATTTTCTTTATGCTATAGTTCTGCTTCTCGAATGTTGTCGGGGGTTTAGCTCAGCTGGGAGAGCGCTTGCATGGCATGCAAGAGGTCAGCGGTTCGATCCCGCTAACCTCCACCAGAGAATAAGGTCCCTATCGTCTAGAGGCCTAGGACACGACCCTTTCACGGTCGGTACCGGGGTTCGAATCCCCGTGGGGACGCCACTCCAACTAGTTCGCTGATGAATACGAAAGTTGTTGAGTGTAGCACACTACCCTCCCCCAGTGGACAGGATGTGCATTGTTCATCAAATTGGGGGGTTTAGCTCAGCTGGGAGAGCGCTTGCATGGCATGCAAGAGGTCAGCGGTTCGATCC
>CAJJMF010000103.1 GCA_905192805.1 uncultured Sutterella sp.
CCAATTTGACCCCGTTTGGGGGGCAAGTGGCGTTATTTCCCCCGCAGGAAGCGTCTGGGACGCGACGCTCGCGCCCGTGCGCTGGGTGGAGCACCCCACGACGATCGCAGCCCGAGTGGCCGTGAGTACGAACGTCGCCTTTGGCGGCAATAATACGGCCTTGGTGTTTGGCCGAGGCTAAGCGCGTGGCGCGTCCGTGTGACGCCCACCAAGTAAATGGATGAGAAAACAACATGAAACCCGTAGAGACGAGTGTGACGAACGACACCGCGGACGCAACAAGCGCCGCCTGGGTCCCCGAACCCCCGTATGAGGCGCCCGAGGCGTATCTCTCGCACCGACCCCCGATGCTTTTAATTTCGCGTGTGGAGGCGATTGCGGAGGATGCCGTGACGAGCATCACCACCTTGGGCGAGGGCTCCCCTTTGGCACCCTTTCGCGAAGCGGACGGGACGATTGGCAACGAATGGTTGATTGAATTGATGGCCCAGTGTGTGGGCGTTTGGGCGGGGAGCGTGGGTCGCGCCAGCATGGCGACGCTCGCGCGTGAGCACCCGTTAGCGGACGTGGGGTTACTCTTGAGCGTTCGACAAACGGCCTTTTATGTGACGACCTTGCCCGCCACCGGGGAACTCGTGATCACGATGCGACGCCTCTTACAAGACGGCCAATTAGCGAGTTTTGAAGGGGAAGTGACCTATGCCGGGGAACGGGTCGCGGAAGGGAAAATCACGGTCTATCAGCCACGCGTGGACGAAATGGCAGCGCTCTTTGGTGATCACTCGGAGTGAGGCCTGCCCAGGGGGCGATTGGGGCCCGGCTACCCGCCCTCACACCAAACCTCATCGAAACCCGATACAATAGATGGACTGACTTTTTTTGATGCCTAGCGCACGTGCCCACACGGGACGACTGAACCGATAAGCACCGGCACCGCGACGCTCGGCCTACTAGCCAACACTTCTGACTGACCTATGCGAACGACTCCTATGGCAACAACGCCTAAGAAAAAACGTATTTTGATCACTGGCGCCTCGCGTGGCATTGGCCGCGCCTGTGCGATGACCTTAGCCCAAAACGAGGGGGATGCCCTCGAACTCGTCTTAAATTACGCCCAGAGCCAAGCGGCCGCGGAAGCGTTGGCCGAGAGTGTGCGTGCGTTGGGCGCGAGCGTAACGCTCCTCCCTTTTGACGTGAGTGACACCCAGGCGGCGCGCACGGCGATTGAGGCCGATATTGCCCAAAACGGGGCCTATTGGGGCTTGGTGGTGAACGCCGGCATTACCCGCGACGGGGCCTTTCCTGCGTTAGAAGACGAAGATTGGTTCCGCGTGATCGATGTGGACTTAAATGGCTTTTATAACGTCGTGCACCCCGCGGTGATGCCCATGGTACGGGCACGTCGTGGGGGACGCATCGTGGTGATGAGTTCCGTCTCGGGCCTCATGGGTAACCGCGGCCAAGTGAACTATTCGGCCGCGAAAGCCGGGCTCATTGGGGCAGCGAAAGCGCTGGCGACCGAACTAGCGAGCCGTGCGATTACGGTCAACTGTGTGGCGCCGGGGCTCATTGCGACCGAGATGGCGGAATTGCGCGAGGAAGCACTCGAGCACGCCATGGCAATGATTCCGATGAAACGCATGGGCGAAGCGCAAGAAGTGGCTGACTTGGTGGCGTTTTTATTGAGCGAAAAAGCGGGCTACATTACCCGCCAAGTGATTTCGATTAACGGGGGGATGTTCTGATGACGCGTCGAGTGGTCGTAACCGGTATGGGCAGTGTGACCGCCTTGGGGGACACCTGGGCGGCGATGCGAGACGGGATTTTGACGTACCAAAACGCCGTGCGTCCGATGCCTGAATGGGATCAGTTTGCGGGGTTGAATACTAAGTTGGCGGCACCCGTTTCGGACTTTACGTTGCCCGCGTACTACACCCGTAAGCGCATCCGCTCGATGGGGCGGGTGGCTTACTTATCGACCCGTGCCACCGAATTGGCGTTAGCGGACGCGGGACTGGTGGACTCGGAAGCTCACCCCGTGGCGGGGGACTTGGGCGCCTGGCTCACGGGCGGGCGCGTAGGGATTGCCTACGGGTCCTGCACGGGGTCAACGCACGCGGTTTGCGAATTTGCCGATATGCTCGTGAGTCACTCGACGCGCAAAATTACCGCGACAAGTTACGTGCAGATGATGCCGCACACGACGGCCGTTAACACGGGGCTCTTTTTTGGGCTCACGGGACGCGTGATTCCGACGAGTTCGGCCTGTACCTCAGGGTCTCAAGCGATTGGCTACGCCTACGAAGCGATTCGCTATGGACTTGCCGATGGGATGGTCGCTGGGGGCGCTGAAGAACTCTGTCCCTCGGAGGTGGCGGTCTTTGACACGCTCTTTGCGACGAGTACGTTAAATGACACACCCGCCGTGACCCCAAAACCCTTTGATCGCACGCGCGACGGGCTGGTGATTGGGGAAGGCGCGGGGACACTCTTTTTAGAAGAGTACGAACACGCCAAGGCGCGTGGAGCGCAGATTTACGCCGAAGTCGTGGGCTTTGCCACAAACTGCGATGCGACCCATATCACGCAACCCAACCGGGTCACGATTGAAGCCTGTATCCGTATGGCCTTAGCCAACGCGGGGCTTGCCCCCGAGGCCGTGGGCTACATCAGTGCACACGGTACGGCGACAAGTGCCGGGGACGTGGCCGAAAGCCAGGCGACGGCAGCCGTCTTTGGGGCCCATACGCCCATTAGCTCGATGAAGAGTTACTTGGGCCACACCTTAGGGGCCTGCGGGGCCATTGAAGCGCATTGGGCGATTGAGATGATGCGCGAAGGGTGGTTTGCACCAACGGTGAATCTCACGGATCCGGATCCCGAGTGTGGGGCTTTGGACTACATCCGTGGGGAACGTCGAGTGATTGACACCGACATCGTGATGAGTAACAACTTTGCCTTTGGCGGCATTAACACGTCGCTACTATTTAAGCGCGTTGACTAAAACCCCAACCGAACTAAACTTTTCAACAAAGGGCAAAGTCCGCGTGAAGACGTGTGACTTCGCCCTGCCCGTTAGTTCCCGTTAGTGACGGATATTACCCTTCCACGAGGTCCAGTCTTTTCGACTCAATGTCTGCCCAGCGAGCTCTCACCATGGCATAGAGCGGTAGGTTTATAAAGAGACTCTGATGCCGATACATCGAATCGGGTAAGAAACACACATAGGTTAAAAAGTGTAGATGTCGAGTCCAGCCCCCAAAGTGCGGGGCAGGCGTGCCGATGATCATTTCGAGTTCGTTGAGTAGATCGGCTTGATCCTCGCAGCTCGTCTCCGATTCATAGCGCTTAGGTAGGGTGAGCGTGATCTCGATCCCCGAGCCCACCACGGGATGCGTTTTCTTGCGGATTTGCCAGAGCGCAGTGTCCCCATAGATAAGCTCAAATTCCCCCGTGAGACCCGTTTCGCCCGTCGTGCAGAGCGTAAAGAGCGTGCTCCAGGTGTCACGCAAGCGGTTAAAGTCTCGTTCACTCCAGGGGCTTGACGGATCGGGTTGGCTATCCGGGTCCGAAGCGCTAAAGAGAGCGGTCAGCGGGGCGACCGCGTAGCGAGTCGCTGCCACCATCATGGGAATCAGCACGTCACGCCAGACCGCCCCACCGTTTTCTTCAAGCGCACTCTTGGGTATGGTAAAGCGGCTCCCAAAGCGTCGACTTGTATGGACCACTGGGCCGAAGGCGCTTCCTACGGCCAAGCGGTTAATCTCGGGTTCTATGAGGGTGGCGAGTGGGTGATTGGCGGCGGTGGTGATGTTGATCACCGCCTGAAGTTCATCCAACAGAGGATCCTCAAACATCGGTTCACGAACCGCAATGTAGGTATGGGAGGGCGGTTGAGTCAGTGTGTTGGTGACGCGGATGGTGTCCTTTTTTATCTGAACCGAGAGTTCCTCGCAGGCTTGGAGTGCCTTGACGAGATCGACGAGCGGGACACCACAGGGTGACGGGATGGCCGTCTCATCGTCGAGATCCTCAGGGTTGTCGTCCTCATTCTCATGATCGAGTTCATCGTCATGCTCCTCCAGATACGCTTTCTTTTTCTTCTCCTTTTTCTCTTCTTCGTTCTTTTTGAGTCCCATGCTCTCGAGCTGGGCGTCTTGGGATACCGTGGCCATAGTGAGTTGAGCGAAGCACTCCTCGAGCGCAACCGTTTCTTTAGGCTCGCGTTGTTCGAGGGCAGCCTGCTCGCGTAGACTGGGATTTAACGGAGTCCAGTCATAGTCGATGCAGTAATGACGGACAAAAAAGCTACCTCCTTGGGTATTGATAAAGGCGGGAGCGACGAAGTGGAGTATCGGTCCAAGCGTAGGCGCGGTCTCTCGTTGTAGGTCTTTAAAGATTTTCCAGGCTTTAGGTACGAGCGTAAAAGGTAGCCGCAAGTGCAGTACATACATCGAGGTCTTTAAGATGCCTGCTATTTCGCCATCGTGCTCGGGAGGTTCCGGTGACACGATGCCCGTATCGTTGTTGCGATAGGCCGCCAAAGCGTCGTTATAGGACGGAAAGCGTCGCTGGTACTGATGTAAGATCACGTCACCTCGGAGCCAGCCATAGGTCAATGATCGTGTCAACGTATTAAACGCCTTATAGGCGTCGGGAATTTGTCTCGCTTCGAGCGGAATCCGCAGTTCCACCCCAAAGTCGTCCATGTTAATGGTTTGGTTGGGCGCGGGAAATAGGCACACCAAGGGTAGCCTTGGGAGGTTCTTCGTCAGCGCTTTGGCAAACGGTATGGCCATCTTCTGGAGCACTTCATTAAAGGCCAGGTGGGAAGGAAACGAGCAGTTAAGGAGTTCAAGTCCATACCACTCGGCCAAGATGACCCATTGCGAAGCGTCCCACGTGAGGCTGAGTTTGAACTTTTTGTCTCGGGTGACCCACTGCGCTTCGGCATAGGTCGCCGTTTTCAGATGTGGGTCTTTAACGTGGCTACTAAAGTGGGCTAAGTCTGCGCCCAAGAGACGTGCGGGCACGTCCTTTCGGCTCGTGAGCTCACTCCCCCTAAAGTGACTAAAACTGGTGAGTGGATTAGGCGCCTCGAGGTGGCCAAAATGAAACCAGATAGGAAATGGTGTTGCCATGGTTGAGCCTCTTTTGAAAAACTGGTCAACACTTATCTTAGATCGAATACGAGGTAATGGCGAGAGGAAAGGGCGCTCTAAGGCGACAAAGTGACAAAGGTTTGAGGTATTCACAAGGGGCGGTTGCGTTGAGTCTTTCACCCCCCACGTCGAGTCCCTCGTTAGACGAAGCGGGTGGTCCTTAAAGGGAAAACGCCTTCCCAACAAGAAGGGCGAAGCCAACACCTCTCGTTGACTTCGCCCTGACTCACTGACCTCAGTTCAAAGCGTCCACTTTTTTCAATTCCATTTCAGCCCAACGCGCTCGTAGCATGGCATAAAGCGGTAGGTTAAAGAAGATGCTCGGATAGTTATGCATCGCATTGGGTAGGAAGCAGGCATAGGTTAAGAAGTGTCGGTTTTGGGTCCACGCACCAAAGTGAGGAAAGGCCGTTCCAATTGCGAGTTCGCGTTGATTGAGGCGATCCGCTTTCTGGGCACAAATCGCCTCCGATTCATAACGCGTCGGTAGCATGAGTGTGATAACGAGCCCAGCACCGAGTGCGGGATTGGATTCGGCGTGGATTTGCCAGAGAGCCGTATCCCCACTGGCGAGTGCAAACTCCCCGGTTAAGCCATCCTCACCCGTGGTGCAGTGGGTAAAGAGTTGATGCCATGTGTCACGCAAGCGATTAAAGTCACGTTCTGTCCAGGGAATGGAGACCGTCTGAGGTGTGTCATCAGTACTGAGGGTTTTGAAAAAGGCGACAATGGGTGCTTGCACATAGCGAACAGACGCTGCGACGAGAGGAACGAAGACGTCACGCCAAAGTGTTCCTCCATTGTCACTGAGCGCACTGGCTGGAACGCTAATGCGACTCCCAAAGTAGTGTTTTCCAGCAGTTTTATAAAATGCTCCTCCGACGGCAAAGAGATTAATCGCCTCTGGCCCAATTTGTTCGGGAAGTCCATCGAAGTCGGTTTTGATGGTCAAAACGCCTTGGAGCGTTTCGGGCATCGTGTCTTCTGGAGTCGGCGCACGAACTGTGATTACCGTGGTGAGTGTTTTTTTCGATCTCGTGTTGGTGACGATGACCGAGCTATTTTCCACACGGGCCGATAGACCTTGATAGGCATTAACCGCTTGGACAATATCCGTAAGCGGAATACCATAGGCCGTGTCGTTTTGAACGCTACCTTCCACTGGGCTACACTCTTCTTGCTGTGATTCTTCGCACGTAGGATTGATTTTGGCTGTTTGCGCCGAAAAGCGCGCAGCGGCTTGTTCCGTTAGCGCAAGATCGAGAAAGGCGAATTCCTCTTTCAGGTTGCATTCGGCTTTAGGATGTGTATCGCCTAAGCGCAAGGCATCACGAAAGTCTTTAGGCAAGGGCATCCATATCTGATTGATTCCCTTTTCTTTAAAGGAATGCGAGGAAAGGTTTTCTGCAAAGGAGTGTGCGGACATAATGAGCAAGGGATCCCCGAGTGTGGCTACAGTGTCCTGATGCAGGGTTTCGTACGCTTCCCAAACTTGCGTCAAGAGCGTCAGGGGAACGCGGAGGTGCAATACATACACAAAGCTCGGTAATCGTGTCGTACCGTCCTCTTCGGGTTTGGGTGGGTCAGGCATGGGGAACCCGGTGTCAATATTGAGGTAAGCTTCGCGGGCCTCCTCCTTTATTTGGAAATAGCGGTAAGAGCTATGTAGCACAACGTCACCGCGGATCCAACCCGCCGAAACCTCCTTTTCCAGCGAATTAAAGCGCTCATAAGCGTCGTGAATTTGTCTCGCTTCAAGCGGAATCAGTAGTTCGACCCCCAAGTCTTCCACATCAGTAAGTTTATTGTTGGGGGAGTTGATAAAAGCAATGGGAAGTTCTGCGGGGTTTTCCGAAAGGGCTTTGGTTAAGGGTTGAGCACAGCTTTTCAGGACTTCACCAAAGGAGAGTTCGGGATTAAAGGTGAGTCTAAAGAGCGTGTGGTCAAACCATTCGGCGAACACTGTCCATTCGTTGGGCGTCCAGGAGAGCCCAATTTTGAACGTTTGGTCTTTTGTGCTCCACATGGCATCGACGTGTGTGGCTTTTTTAAAGAGCCAACCCTCCACCGTATTCTGGAAAAAGACTAAATCTGCTCCAAGCAACGTAGAAGGAAGGTCGTTTTTGCTGGTGAGATTTCTGCCGTAGAAACGGCTAAACGACGTTAATTTCGGTCCTTCAAAGCGGCCAAAAAAGAACCAAAAAGGAAAATGATGGTAGCGCATGGTCTGCCTCTCGTGTGAGATATAGTGGTCAACACTCATCTTAGAACAACGAAGAGGCAATGACTAGAGGGCGGGGCGAGTGTAGGGCAACAATATGGCCAAGTGTTGAGGTATTAGCGAAGACGAGCCCATAAAGGCGCTCGTCCTCACGGTAGCGTTAGGTTTAGTCCGCATGCTGCGCGTAGGGCCCCAGTCCCAGTTCTTCCATCTGGATATTCTGGTTGTCATACGCGTAGTCGAGCTCCTCGAGCGCATCAGCGGTCTCAGGGTCGATACCCGGTTCTTTTTCACCCAACCGTAACTCGTTGCGCAGGGTCTCAAAAAAGGAATCCCATTGGTAACGGATACCGGTGTCAGGGGCCTGATACTCGCAGCCTTGGGTGATGAGTGAAGTGGGTGAGATGAAGTGAAGGGCGGGCCCCAGTGTCGCTTCGGCACTTTGGTGTAACGACGCAAACGTTTCCCAAACTTTAGAGACGAGCGTTAACGGGGTGCGCACATGGAGCACAAAGATGTAGCTCGTTAAGGAGCCATCGCGCTCGGGTTTATCCGGGGCTAAAAAGCCCGTATCCACACGTTGATAGGCGGCCTTGGCGGCGTCGTACTGGGGAAAAGCGCGCACACAGCGCTGCAAAACGATGTCGCCTCGAATCCACCCCGAGCTCACGGCGTCGGATAAAGATTGGAAGCGGTCATAGGCTTCGCGAATGTGTTGCGATGCGATCGGAATTAGCACCTCCACCGCAAAGTCGTCCATCGCGATAGGGGTGTCTGGCTGAGGGGAGTGATAGAGAAACGGTAACCCGAGGGGGTTCTTGGCTAATCCGCTGGCGAGTGCGTGAGCCGATCCCGTTAGCACCTCATTAAAGTCGATGTCCCCAGAAAACGTTGTCGTAAAGAGCGATTGTCCGGCCAGTTGTGCCGCAAATTCCCAGACACTGGGCGTCCACGATACGCTGAGGTGGAGCCGTTGATCGGGCGTTTGCCACTGCGCCGTCACTGTCGGGGTTTCTCCCTCGGAGTCGCGCGTAAAGTGTGTCAGCTCCGCTCCAAGCAGATGCTTGGGCAGGTCACTGGGTTGCTTAAGGGTGTCGCCAAAAAAGTGGCTAAAGCTGGTGAGGGTTGGCCCTTCAAAGGTACCCAAATAGAACCAGATCGGAAATAGCGTATTCATGGTGGTGCCTCAAGCAGTGATTAATCGGTGTTTAGCCACCATCTTAAAGGAACTTGGGCGAAAAAACCATGTGTTGGGTGTATCAGTGCGAAAAAAAGTGGCTCAAACCTGTAGACCGTAAGCGGAGTACGACGACGTGAACATACCATGCAACGCACAGCGGTGCTGGCTAAAGAAAAATGACGAGGAGCGTTGCGCCAGGGAGAACTTTAGACTAAAGTAGAGTTGGTGGTGGCTAATGCCACCACCAATCTACTGCATTAGTTCTCTAGCTAATAGATGACAAGCCTCAAAACAAGCACAATGTACTTGCGATGACGCTTGATCCATGTAACCATTGGTCATGCAGAGAAGCTATGATGTCCGCTCATAGGATTCTCCTTGACGGTGAATACCTTGTTGGAGCAAGGTACCACCGT
>CAJJMF010000104.1 GCA_905192805.1 uncultured Sutterella sp.
TCATTGATGGCTCTAACTATCTGTTTCGTGCTTTCCACGGACTTCCCGATTTGCGTACCAGTGCGGGGGAACCGACGGGGGCATTGCGAGGATTTTTTGGGATGCTCGGCAAAGTGTGGAGTCTCGTTAAGCCCGATGCGGCAGTGATTGTATTTGATGCCCCAGGGAAAACCTTCCGTCACGAGAAGTATCCTGACTATAAAGCGAACCGCCCGCCAATGCCGGACGATTTGCGTGTGCAAATTGAACCGTTGTTAGCGATTTTGCCCCAATTAGGATGGCCCCTCTTGTCTGTATCGGGGGTTGAAGCGGACGATGTGATTGCCTCGCTCGCTGAGCGTGCACGCGCCGCAGGCATGAAAACCGTGATCGCAACGGGCGACAAAGACATGGCGCAGTTGGTGGATGAGGATATTACGCTCATCAACACGATGAATACGAAGTTCTACGACCGCGAAGGGGTGAAAGAAAAGTACGGTGTATATCCGGAACGCATCATTGACTATTTAGCCCTGATGGGGGACAAAGTCGATAATGTGCCAGGCATTGAGAAGTGTGGTCCCAAGACGGCAGCGAAGTGGATTGATCAGTACGGTGACTTGGACGGGGTGAAAGCCAATGCGGATAAGGTCTCAGGGAAAGTGGGCGAGTATTTGCGCGAAGGGCTGGTGTTCTTAGATAAAGCGCGTGATCTCGTGACGATCAAGCGTGACTGCACGTTGCCTGATGGCTGGACGGATCCGACCCAACTCCTTGTCAAGCGTGCCGATCCCGAGGCGGTTCAAACGTTTTGCCAACGTTGGGAAATGTCATTAAGTACGCTCGTGCGTGCCGCGCCTGCAGGCATTGCTACCCCAAAGAGTGCACCGAGTGGGGATGAGGCTTCCGCTCAAGGGAGTCTCTTTGCCGATATGCCCAGTGAGGAAGTCAATGCTGACAAGGGCACGACGATCGCTGTAGCGCCTGAGGCGGAAATGCCCACCGAAGAATTGGGGTTAGTGGAACGACCCGATGAGATTCCTTTTAGTCGAATCGACACGGACACCGATTTGGAACAACTCGTGGCGCGTCTCAACGAAGAGCGTCGTCAACCTGTGGGATTAACCTGCTATTACGATGGGGATGCGCGTCAGGCGAAGCTGGTCGCGATGGGGTTTGCGCTGACCGCTAAAGACATTGTGATTTGGCATCAGGCGAGTGGCGTGTCGTTTGAGCGCTTTAAAACGGCACTCTCACCTTGGTTCTCGGGTGAGTCGCCCAAGGTGTTGCATGATGCAAAAACACAATGGCATGCCCTCACCGCCGAAGGGTTGGTCCTAGGGGGACTGATCGATGACACGATGCTGATGAGTTATGTGCTTGAGGCGCATTTAAAGCATGAATTAGTGGCGATTAGTAAGCGTTACCTTAAGCGTTCGATTCCCACGCGTGAAGACGTCCTGGGTAAAGGGGCAAAAGCCTTGGCTCCGAGTGATGCTCCCCGGGAAGCGCTCGAAGGACTGGTGGCCGAAGAAGTGGCTGCTACCCGCGCGTTGTCGAGTGTACTGATGAGTCACTTAAAGCGTGATCCTAAGCTTTTAGGAATATACATCACCATTGAACGGGCGCTTTTACCCGTGCTCTATCGCATGGAAAACGTCGGAGTGGCGATTGATAGCTTTAAGTTAACCCGCGAAGCCGATGAATTGACGGTCCGTATTCAAACGATTGAATCCGAGGCTTATGCCATGGCTGGGAAAAAATTCAACCTCTCGAGCCCAAAACAGCTTGGTGAAGTTCTCTTTAAAGACTTAGGACTGCCAGTAGTGAAGAAAACGGCAAGTGGTACCCCTTCAACCGACGAAGAGGTGCTCAACGAATTGGCTTTGGATTATCCCTTGCCAAAGCTGATTTTGGAGCACCGAACCCTGACTAAATTGATAGGTACTTATCTCGAAAAACTGCCACGTATGGTGGACGCCCGCGATGGGCGTGTGCATACGACGTTCGGTCAAGCTACGGCGGTGACAGGGCGATTGGCGAGTTCGGATCCCAACTTGCAGAACATTCCAGTCCGCACGCCCGAAGGGCGTCGTGTGCGTGAAGGGTTTGTGGCTGAGTCGGGAGCCAAAATTTTGTCGGCAGACTACTCACAGATTGAATTACGCATCATGGCACACCTCTCGCAAGACGCGGGACTCTTGAAGGCCTTCAAAGAGGGTTTGGATGTCCACCGTGCTACAGCGGCCGAAGTGTTCCAAAAGCGTGTGGAAGACGTCACCAGTGATGAGCGTCGTATGGCCAAGGTGATCAATTTCGGGTTGATTTACGGGATGAGTGCCTTTGGGTTGGCCCAAAATCTCGGATTGGACCGGAAAGTGGCCACTCACTACATTGAGGAATATTTCACGCGTTATCCTGGTGTGAAACGCTATATGGAAGAAAAACGCGCACAGTGCCGTGAACAGGGTTTTGTCGAAACGGAGTTTGGCCGTCGCCTTTGGGTCCCTGAAATTCATAGTTCCCGTAAACCCGTTCAGGCTGCGGCAGAACGTGCTGCCATTAATGCACCAATGCAAGGGTCAGCGGCGGATTTGATCAAAATGGCCATGATCGCTGTTGACCAGTTCTTGCGTGAAGGGCAGTATCGCTCGCGACTTATTCTTCAGGTCCACGACGAATTGATTCTGGAAGTGCCCGAAGACGAAGTCGACGTCATGAAAGAGGCCGTACCTCGCCTCATGGCTGATGTTGCACAGTTAACTGTTCCCCTCATTGCTGAGGTAGGGGTGGGCGATAGTTGGGAAGAAGCACACTAAGCGTAGAAGTAGTGACGAAAAAGAGTCGGGCATTGATTCAATCTCCCTGAAATGATCGCAGTATTTAGAGTCCAACATAACGCTAAGGAAAAGTTGAGCAAACGTGAGGTCTACGGAAAGACTGGATCAGTCCCGAGTATGATTAGGAATCGGACTACCCGCCAGAGGTAACCCACAGACAGTGGATTGCTAAACAACAAATGGTAGCAACCCAAACTGTGTCCACCACGCCCAAGCCTACTTTGATTCCTTAAGAGGAGGCTGCTACAAGGACATCCGATCTAGCAGACGAGTACAGGAAGGCGAGAAAACGGCACGCAGAGAAGCTCTATGAGCAAAAGGACTGTGACACGGAAGCTTCATGAATTGCCGTGGATAAGAAACCGCCTCGTTTCCTTTGGTAGGGATCACGAGGCGGTAGTTCAGAATATGAGCGGTTAAGAAGGTTGATTCTTAATTGCAGGAACCAGGCGTCATCGGGACTAAGGTCATGACGACCTTGCCATTGGCATCGATCAGTTTCACCGTATCGTTTTCGATTTGGAAGGTACGCGTGTTGTGTAAGTTCGTCAAAAAGCGATTTTCCACTTCCATTAACTTAGGACCGCAGGCACGCTTCGTGGCCCCCACTTTCGATAAGTCAAGTTGGGTCCCCGTTTCGGAAAACGTACCGGTGAGCTGATTGCAGGCCGTGTTGCCACTCACGCGTCCATCGGAGGTGAATTCAATTTCAGGAGGCACTTCACAGTCTTTGCTAATGGCTTCAGCCCACATGAGCGAGCGACCAGCAATCTTCGGAGCATCTGCCCAAGCACAGGCAGTCAACCCGAGTAGAGAGGATAAGAGAACAGCACTCACGAAGGGGCGTTTCATAGCTTGATGACTCCTTTGAAAAACAAACGGTGTGATGAGTATAGCCCAAGCCTAGGGCTTTGGCGTCAGCGCTAACGAGAAGAAACAAAAAGCACTGTGCTCGTAACGAGTGTCACTATTCGCGCAACTCTCGTAGACGCCATCCAAGGACCAAAAGGGTACCGAAGTAGAGCACAGCGGCGACAACCACCATGATACCGACGCCAAGTGCGCGGATAAACCATGGCTCAGCTGTCCACTGCCAACCGCGTTGGCCAAAGTACAGGGCAGCGCCCATGACCGCACAGGCGACAATGGTTCGAAGTAAGTACTTACTCCAGCCGTTCAACGGTGTGTATACCGCACGGCGTCGCAAGAGCACCAAGAGGGTGGCGGCATTAAATAAACTACCAATCCCCACCGAGAGTGCTAGACCGGCTTGATGAAAGAGCGGAACCGACACCAGATTAACGAGTTGCACGGTCAGTAAGCTCCAGCACGCAACACGAACAGGGGTTTTGATGTCTTTGCGCGCATAAAACGCAGGGGCGACGATTTTCATGGCAATGAGCCCTAACAGTCCAACACTATAGCCAACGACGGCCAGCGCCGTTTGTCGCACATCCTCAGAGGAGAAGTTTTTCCCCTGAAACAGAAAGGCTACCAGAGCGTCTGATGTGAGCCAAAGTCCAATGGCGGCCGGCAGTCCAACAAGTACCACGAGCCGTAAGGCACGATCTAAAAGTCGGTTGTAATAGAGCTGGTCCCCTTGTGAGAAAGCTTTCGAGAGTCCAGGTAATAGGACTGTCCCCAGCGCTACTCCTAAGAGGGCCGTGGGAAACTCCATCAAACGGTCCGCGTAGTTGAGCCAGGTGACCGCTCCGTGTTCCAAATGTGAGGCAATGTTGGTATTGATCAAAATGGAGAGTTGGGCGACCCCCACCCCAAAGAGAGCAGGGATCATCAGTTTCAAAACGCGTTTAACGTTTGAGTCAGCCAAGGCGTGACGCACGGGACTCAAGCGCAGGTGAATTCCGAGACGCGCCAGTGCTAAAACTTGTGTACCTAATTGCAATACACCACCGGCTAACACGGCAAAGGCTAACGCCCAGATAGGTTGATCGAGCTGTGGGGCGAGTAAAACGGTAAAAACGATAAAACTAAGGTTTAGTAGCACCGGGGTGACGGCCGGAATCGCAAAATGTTTCCACGTATTGAGAATCGACGCAGCAAGTGCCACGAGCGCCATAAAGGCAATATAGGGGAACATGAAGCGTGTTAAAAGAACGGCCAAATCAAAGGCGTCTGGGTCACTGGATAAACCCGCGGCAATCGCCCAAACCAGCAACGGCGCGATGAGGATACCGAGTACACTCGCCGCTAATACGGCAAGAGCGAGTAGCGTAAAGACATTATGAATAAAGTGCTGGCAGTCCTCGGGACTCGACTTTTCCTTCACATCAGCGAGCATCGGCACAAAGGCTTGCTGAAAGGCCCCTTCGGCAAATAAGCGACGTAGCATATTCGGGAGTCGAAAGGCGGCATAGAAAGCGTCCGTTTCCGCACTTGCACCAAAGTAGCGTGCAATCAGCATGTCACGAATGACGCCGGTGATGCGACTCACGAGCGTCAAGGCGGACACGGTAGCGGAAGATTTCAGTAGTGACATGGCGAGCAAATACCCAGTAAAAAGGACAATCGGGTGCTTCGCGTTGTGAGATCGTCGTGCGACTCCCAAGAAGCCAAAAAATTCTACCCCAAAACGCACATGGGTCTTCGAAATTTGCTATAGTTTAGGACTTTTCGAGGGTTACTCTTATCTCCAAGGGGCCAAATGTTGTTCTGTTCTGTCTCACGGAACCACTTGGTCTAGGGGAAGAGTCCTTGAAAGTAGCGAAGTCTTTGGTGTCACAGTTAAAACCGCCCTTGCCATCTTTACTGCACTATGCTCTGCAGAGAAAGTCGGAGTGGCGGCGTCCGATGCATCCTCAGGCCATCGGGAACACCGAGATGGACAGATCAACTTCTTCGATACATTTGTTCGTCGGAGAGGGTTCATATCGACGCCGACTGTTAACCTATTTAGGCAAAGGAATTTTAAAAAATGGCCAATACAAAGCAAGCTCGCAAACGCGCTCGTCAGAACGTTGCTCGTAACTCTCACCTCGCTGCCCAGCGTAGCCAGTACCGTACCGCCATCAAGGCTGTGCGCAAGCTCGTGGCTGGTGGCGACAAGGCTGCCGCTCAGGAAGCCTTTAAGCGTGCCGAATCCGTGATCGACACGATGAAGGGTAAGGGCGTTCTCCACGCTAACGCGGCTGCTCGTCATAAGAGCCGTCTCGCTGCTGCGATCAAGGCGATGGCCTAATCCAGTAGTCGTCAAAGAGGTGCTCCTTAGTGAGCACCCTCTCAAGACACACAAAGGCGCAAATCCCCGTTATCGAGGACTGCGCCTTTTTCTTTGATCACAATCGCGACTCGCCCAGTCTAATCGTCTTCCGACATGGCTTCATCACGAGCAAGGGCTTCCAATTGATGGCGCCGTTTGGCGTTCAATTTAACCGTGTTGGAGCGGCGATCAATGATATACCCTGCTGGAGCCAACAGCTCGGCGAGCGTATCCGTATCCGTGTCCACTGTCAGGTCTAAGAGTCGCAAGACTTTGATCCGGCGATAAGCGCCTTCCTTCAAAGCTGGCAAGTCAATTTCACGATTGAGAATGCCATTCCAGATTTGAATCTTGATGTCAATAATCGGGCTCAAGCTCACGGTGTGGTGAGGGGATTCTGGCACGGGAAACTTCAAGGGAATGACACGGTTTTGACGCCGATAGTCATGCTCAAGAATTTCGGGGATCACTTTAACGATGCGATGCGTCAGATCGCGCTCGGAACCATACAGTACTTTCGTGATTTCAGGTAGACCTGGGGCGATAGCACGGTAGAGATACTTATCGGTTCGTTCAATAGTAAATGGAAAAATCACAGGCACTCCTTAGCGGTATCGCTTAGGCAAGTCATTAAATGATGAATGCCATTGAAAAGTCACACATTGGATCATGCTTTCATAATACAGCATATTTATTAGAATTTCTTTAATAAATCTTAAATATATTTAATAGCAAAATATATACATAATTAATGTATGTTTTATTTATGCCTATTGTTTGTGTGGCTATATCAAATATCCTTTTTGAATCTAAACGTGTACCTATTAAATATTTGTTGGTAAATAAAAGTTATTTTTTAGACCAAAAAGGAAATGAACTCTGCAACACGCGTTTTAGAAAAGATCACGTGCGAACATGAGTTCTTTCACTTGAGGCATCTGCGGAATGTCGTCGGGCCATGCACAGGAGGTCAGTGCACGCCAAGGGGCGCGTTGATAGAAACTGACATCACAGTGCGAGTCGGTAAAAAGACAAAAGTCGGATTGCCCCCGTTGTCGAAACGTATCCATAGCGCGGTTCAGAAGCGTTTTTGAGAGGCCTTCACCCCGATGTTTTGGGGAAACCCAAAGAAACAGCAATTCTGCGCTACATGGGTTGCCTTGCGTCTGAGCCTCCCGCCGAAGCGACTCATTGAGTGCAAACATGGTTTCGTAGATACGTAAGGTGGAGGGGCCCTCAGGGTAACGCAGAATACGCTCGTGTAAGCGCGCTTCATTCCAGTCGTCGGGCAGGGGAGCTAAAAGAGGACGGTCACCGTGGACACTCCCGAGAGTGACCCCTGCTAATTGCTCATCTTTCACGAGTAAATGACCAAAGGTGGCTTGTGTAACGACATGGCTGCAGAACCATCGCGCAACCAATCGAGCCAATTCGTCAGGGCCTTCCGTTTCATAGCCCCATTCCTCATAATACGCATTGGCCACCCAGTCAAGCGTATCAAGGGTTAACGGTCGTGAATCAAATGCCAGGTTCATGATAGAGGAATCGGAATACAAGAAACCGTCCCATGGTCTGAGACGGTTCTGTAATTGTAGTGTTAAATTATTCCAAAACGCAAATGGAGAAATGTCGTAGACGACCTGTTTAGAGTATGACAGGTTCCATCGCGAGTTTGATACCAAAGGTGTCTTTGACGTGTTTTTGAATAGTGCGCGCAAGACGAATGATGTCTTCCCCCGTAGCACCACCATGGTTCACTAAAATGAGTGCATGATTTTCATAGACGCCTACAGGACCATCGGTGAAACCTTTAAATCCTGCCGCTTCAATAAGCCAAGCCGCCGCCAGCTTCATGCGTGAACCCGCTAAGGGGTAATAAACCAGACTGGGATGGGTAGTGAGAATTTTGCGCCAGAGTACTTTATTGACGATCGGATTGGTGAAAAAAGAGCCTGCGTTGCCAATGACTTTGGGATCGGGAAGTTTCTTGGTACGGATATCAATGATGATCTCACGCATTTTCTGCGCGGTAAGCTTGTCCAATGTCAATCCGTCGCGTTCCATCACTTGTTCGATATCCCGATAGCCAATCTTGGGCGTGAAGGTTTTGTAGACGCGCAGAACCGCCGAGAGAATGACGAAGTTACTGGCGAGCATCGTCTTGAAAATACTGTGTCGATAACTAAAATCACACTCGGCTAACGTGAGCACGCGTTCGACCTTATTCACTGGATCCCAAACTCGGACGCTGACAAAGTTTTCGGCCAATTCGGCACCATAAGCCCCAATATTTTGGACGACAGCGCCGCCCACCTTGCCTGGAATCAGCGAGAGGTTTTCGAGACCACTGTACCCCGCCGCAAGACTACGGGCGATCACGTCATCAAAGACTTCCCCAGCACCCACGGTGAGCAAGGCCCCCTCGTCGGTTTCTTGTAGGGAAAAGCCACGGATATCGACGAGCATGACGAGTCCGTCCACATGCGAGCGGGCAATGGTGTTCGCTCCAGCCCCCAAAATATGGACGAGCCAGCCGTTTTGTTCGGCCACGCTGAGGGCCTCAATCACTTCCTCTTTGCTTGTTACACGGACAAAATGCTCAGCCTCGGAGAGGCAACCCAGTGTGGTGAGTGTGTCTAGACGGACATTTTTTTCAATCTGAATCATAGTGTGTGTCGACTGTCGCGAGTCGCTCCTTCTTTAAAGCCATAAAGTGCTACGGAATCTATGTTCCGTTCACGATTCTCAACATTTATTGTAGCGCTCTGCATGTTGCTGTTGCGTAGGGCCTCGGGATCGCTAGAGGCGGTGTCAAAAAAAGCGCCTAAGTGTTCATTCACTTAGGCGCTATTGATTAACCCGTCTGGTTAG
>CAJJMF010000105.1 GCA_905192805.1 uncultured Sutterella sp.
GGCTCACTATTGAAGAACCCCGTTGTTGAGTATTCAGCAGCGGGGTTTTTGCTATGGGCTTTCTCGAGTCCTCGGCATAAAATGTGCTAAGGTACGTTTTTCCCTCCTTTTTGCAAACGAGTGTCCTATGTCCGATTCGCTTTTTGGTGATGATCCTCTGGTGATGCCGACTCCTACAAACAAAGCCACGTCTGCGCCCGCCTCGACGGAGCGGGTGCGTGCGGTTCCTTTGTCGCAACCCTTGGCTGAACGCATGCGCCCACAAAGTTTGGACGAAGTGATTGGGCAGACGCATCTCTTGGGACCAGGGGCACCGTTGCGTGTCGCGTTTGAAAACCAGCGCCCGCACTCCATGATTTTGTGGGGACCGCCGGGGGTAGGTAAGACGACACTGGCTCGACTCATGGCCAGTGCATTTGATATGCCCTTTGTGGCGATCTCTGCTGTGTTAAGTGGTGTGAAGGATATCCGTGAAGCGGTCGAACAGGCACAGCACACGCGGGAGATGACCGGAAAATCCACCCTCCTTTTTGTCGACGAAGTCCATCGTTTCAATAAGAGCCAGCAAGATGCGTTTTTACCGCATGTGGAATCGGGACTCTTTATTTTTGTCGGAGCCACGACGGAAAACCCCAGTTTTGAATGCGTGAGTGCACTGTTAAGTCGTGCCACGGTATATCAGTTGCAAAGTTTGAATGAAGCAGAATCGTTGCAACTTTTGGATCGTACGCTCACGAAGATTTTCCCGGGATTGCACTTTACGGACGAAGCCAAGGGGATTGTGGTGCAGTTAGCCGATGGCGATGCTCGACGACTGTTAAATGCCCTCGATGTGACCTGTACGATGGCAACTGAGCGCCATATGAGTGAAGTCGATGCGGCCTTCTTACGGAAAACCACCCCGGCCACCCTTCGTCGCTTTGACAAAGGGGGCGACAATTTTTACGACCAGATTAGTGCGATGCACAAATCGGTCCGTGGGTCCGATCCCAATGCAGCGCTCTATTGGATGGTTCGTATGCTCGATGGAGGAGCCGATCCTCTCTATATTGCCCGCCGTATCCAGCGCATGGCGATTGAAGACATTGGACTGGCGGATCCACGTGCAACGCAAATTGCCGTCGAAGCCGCCACCGTTTATGAGCGTTTAGGTTCGCCCGAAGGAGAGTTGGCGCTCGCGAATGCGGTTGTGTATCTGGCCTGTGCTCCCAAGAGTAACGCCGTCTATAACGCCTATAACGAATTACGCGCTTTTGTGAAGAAAGACCGCACCCGTGCCGTCCCCTTGCACTTGCGTAATGCCCCCACGAAGCTTATGAAGGAGCTGGGGTACCATGAAGGGTACCGGTATGCGCACGATGAACCCGAAGCGTTTGCAGCCGGGGAAGTGTATCTGCCCGAGGGTCTCGAAGGAACAACGTGGTATCACCCAACCGATCGTGGGTTAGAAATCAAAATTCGAGAAAAGTTGGCGCACTTAGCGGACTTAAATGCTGCGGCCGTTCGTGCCGGTAAAGGTCGCAAACCTGCCCCAACGAATGACCGTTAACGCTCTGCGGCGGGAAATGAGCCCCCAGTGACTTTAATCCCAATAGTCTCAGCGTTATAATTCCAATATTTTCGTGGGGAATGCTCTTCCCTACACGCTCCCAAGCCGTGGTGTGCTGGATTGGCCGGGTTGCCCGTTGGGACACAACAATATAACCATTTTTATGTTTCTCTTTTGGCTTGGTTGGCGGTATTGTGACCCCAAACCCAGTCCACTATAAAGGATTACCTCATGCTCGATCAGAATCTATTGCGCAAAGATCTTCCCAGTGTGGTAGCGCGTTTAGCAACCCGTGGCTTTGTGTTTCCCGAAGCTGAATTTAACGCTTTGGAAGAAGCGCGCAAGGCTGTTCAGGTCGAAACGGAAGCCCTTCAGGCTCGCCGTAATGCCTTATCCAAGCAAATTGGTATGGCCAAGAAGAGTGGGGAGGATGCCAGCGCTCTGATGCAAGAAGCGGCCGAAATCCCGGAAAAACTCTCGCAGCTCGAAAAGCAGCTAAACGACATTCTGGCCAAACTCAACAACGTCTTGTTGCGTATTCCGAATTTGCCTCACGAAAGCGTGCCGGTGGGTAAGGATGAAAGCGAAAACGTCGAAGTCCGTCGCTGGGGAACGCCGCGTACGTTTGATTTCGATATCAAGGACCATGTGGACGTGGGGGCTCCGTTAGGGATGGACTTTGACACCGCCGCCAAAGAATCCGGTGCCCGTTTCTGCTTTATGCGTGGTCAGATTGCCCGTTTGCATCGCGCTTTGGCTCAGTTCATGTTGCATGTGCACACGACCGAGCATGGTTATATTGAATGCTATACCCCGTACATTGTGACGGCCTCGACGATGCAGGGAACCGGTCAGTTACCGAAGTTCGAAGAAGACTTGTTTGCCGCTAAAAAAGGTGGTGCCACGGGTGAAGGCGAACAGATGTACTTGGTGCCGACGGCAGAAGTGACGTTAACGAACCAAGTCTCGGGGATGTTGCTCAAAGAAAAAGACCTTCCCTTGCACGTAACGGCTCATACGCCGTGCTTCCGTTCGGAAGCGGGGGCTTATGGTCGTGATACGCGTGGCATGATCCGTCAGCACCAGTTTGATAAAGTGGAAATGGTTCGCGTCACGCGTCCCCAAGATTCCTACCGTGAGTTGGAAGAAATGACGCACAATGCGGAAGTGATTCTCCAGAAGTTAGGCCTTCCTTACCGTGTCATCACGTTGTGCACGGGGGATATGGGCTTCGGTGCCACGAAGACCTATGACTTGGAAGTGTGGCTTCCGGCTCAGAACACCTATCGCGAAATCTCGTCCTGCTCGAACTGTGAAGACTTCCAGGCTCGTCGCATGGGCACGCGTTACAAGGATGAAAACGGTAAGACGCACTATGTGCATACCTTAAATGGTTCGGGTTTAGCCGTCGGTCGCACGTTGGTGGCGGTGCTCGAAAACTATCAGAACGCCGATGGTTCCGTGACGGTTCCCGAAGCCTTACGTCCCTTCATGGGCGGGGTGGAAAAGTTGGTTCCGAGTGAGGAAGGGCTCTTCGCGCACTAACCCTAAAAAAAAGAGGCAAAACTGCGAGCAAAAATTTGACAAATCGTCTGAGCTTAGGTAACATTGCCTCTTCGTGTGGAAGGATGGCAGAGAGGTCGAATGCGCCGGACTCGAAATCCGGTATACGGTTATACCGTATCGTGGGTTCAAATCCCACTCCTTCCGCCAGAAAGATTTAACAAGAATTGGCACGGCTTGGTCCGTGCCAATTTTTTATTCACTGACGGGTCACGACTCTAAGAGCATATCGCTCCTCCTTGCTGGGGGAGTCGTCTGATATGCGTGACAGTGGCGCACGCCATCTCTTAAAATAAAGTCAGTATTTCCTGTAGATTTTTCGTGAGTGAGTTATGCCGGAACTAACGCCACAAATGGTTTTAGAGGCAGCACTGTTAAGCGCACAACGACCGCTTTCGGTGCGAGACTTACGACGTTTATTTGACGATCGCTACAGTGCGTTTACGATTAAAGGGTATCTCAGAGAATTGCAGGCCTTTTGGGCTGAGCGGGGGGTCCATTTAGTTGAATTGGGCACAGGGTGGCGTTTTCAAACGTCGCAAGAGGCAACGCTCTATTTAGCTCGCCTACAGGAGGATAAACCCCAACGCTATTCGCGTGCAGCGATGGAAGTGCTAGCCATTATTGCCTATCGCCAACCCGTAACGCGTGGGGATATTGAAGAGATTCGTGGTGTCGCAGTGAATGCGACCGTGTTAAAACAATTTGAAGAAAGAGGCTGGGTGGAAACGGTTGGATTTCGTGAAACCCCCGGGCGTCCTGCGCTACTGGGCACCACACGACAGTTTCTTAATGATTTGGGGTTAAAGAGTCTGGAGGATTTACCTGGACTCACCGATATTCCCAAGCCGGATTTCCTGTTAGGCGGCCTCAGTGAGCACGATGAAACTGAGGACACCCCTAACTTACTGCTCCTTGAAGAGAGGAATGATAATGAAGACAACGAATGGAAACGCACGTCGTAGAACGGAGCGCTTCAGCACGGAAAAGAAACGTACACCCTTTCGTGCCCCTCAGAAACGCCCCCAGGATCGCCGTGAACGTCTGGCATCCCCCCGTGAGGCCTTTGTGACAATGGCCAACGATGAGCTGGAAGGGGGCTATGCAGGCTTAGCTGACCGTCCGTTAGCGTTAGAGATTGTGAATCGTGCCCGTGAAGCACAACACGGCGATTTGCCGACCGAAAAATTACAGAAGATCTTGGCCGATGCGGGCTTAGGATCGCGTCGTTCGATGGAAGCCTTGATTAGCTCCGGGGTGGTGACGGTGAACGGTCGTACCGCGAGCTTAGGGGATCGCGTGAGCGCTGTGGATATGATTCGTGTGGAAGGCCGTTTAGTACACCGTCGCTCCGAAACCGAAAAAACGCCTCGTGTTTTGATCTACCATAAGCCCGCGGGGGAAATCGTCTCGCGTGATGACCCGGATGGACGTCCGAGCGTGTTTGCACACTTGCCTCGCCTTAATGGGGCACGTTGGATCGCTGTGGGTCGTTTGGACTTTAATACCGAAGGCTTGTTGCTCTTTACCACGTCGGGCGCATTGGCCAACCGTCTGATGCACCCGCGCTACGAAATGGAGCGTGAATACGCCGTGCGTATTTTGGGTGAATTGGAACCCGAACAGTTATTGCAGTTGCAGCAAGGCATTGAGCTCGAGGACGGTCCCGCCAATTTCGATAAGATTCAGGACGAAGGTGGCGTTGGGTTAAACCACTGGTACCGTGTGCAAATCAAAGAAGGACGCAATCGTGAAGTGCGTCGTTTGTTTGAAGCCCTCGATAAAACGGTGAGTCGCTTGATCCGTATTCGTTTCGATGCGGTGTCTTTGCCGAAGAATTTGCCTCGTGGTGCTCGCTTAGAATTAACCCCTGAAGAAGTTCGTGCTTGGATCATTGACTTAAAAGCGCAAGAAAAAGCCATTGAAGCCACGGCACCCCAAAAAGCCCAAGAAGCGAAATCACAGAAACAAGCGGCTCGTGAACGTGCTCAACGTGAAGGGTTACAGACGGGTTATATGGCCCGTGTGGCGGCCCGTCAAGCCAAAGAGGCAGCACAGGAAGCGACCGAAACGCCTCGTCGCTCGCGTCGTTTTAAGGGCGAGAGCGATCGTACGGGGGTCCCGATGTGGGAGGCACGCGATATGAGTGATCGTCCTACCCAGCGTAAGCGTCCGGGTCGTCGTCCCACGGACGAGAAGGCTCCTCGCCGTTCGCGTCAATAGGGGGCTCGCATGGGAAAGGAAAAGTGTACGCGAACGTAACACTTTTCCTAAAAACGATTTCGCTATGTGAGAAAAAGCGCACTGAGGCTTGCACTCGTGCGCTTTTTACCCTAAAATCACCGCATTCCTTGTCATCGAGGCTTTCTGATTCGTCAATGAAGCACTTCGTCGATGTGTGGCAAACCTTCGGCCGGGGTATGGCAAGCGAATGAAGTTCAGGCAATAGTGAGTGCTCTGTGTCTAAAGACTGTGCATTCAGTATTGTTACCCTGTTGGGTGGTGTGAGGTTCGTCCAAAGCACGCTGTGCCTTGGCAAACTCACCGTGACACTCAACGCGAGAGGGTTTGTGAATGGGCGTTTGCCCATTTTTTTTTGATTTCATTTCCCCGCTCCGTCCCGTACGGTACCCTCGTGAGGGGGGATGAAATTGCTCATCAATCCTTTGTCTGATTAACTATAAGGAACCCTACCTAATGTCCTACTCTGGCGCGTTAAACGAGCTCATCGAGCCGACCGTAACGGGGCTTGGCTACGAACTGGTTGATTGTGAACGCTTAGCCAAAGGCTTAGTGCGTGTCACGATTGACACCACGGCTGAAGGCGGTATTTCGCTTGAAGACTGTGAACGAGTGAGTGATCAGCTCTCGCACCTTTTCACGGTTGAAGAGGTGGCGTATGAACGCTTGGAAGTTTCCTCTCCGGGGGTAGAACGCCCACTCAAACGTGCTCAGGATTGGAAGCGTTTTGTCGGGGAATTGGCGCATGTGGAACTCTTTGCTCCGATGCATGCCGAGGGGTTTCCTGAAGCAGGCCGTCGTAAGTTAGACGGTCGCATTATCGATATTGATGGCGAATTGGGAGAAGAAATGATCACGTTCGACTATTTCGAAGTGAACATTGCTCGTACCCCAGCGGTGGCTGCCTTGAGAACACGTCGTAAAAAGACGGCGGAAGTGGCTCCCGTACGTGTGCGTTTCGCACTCTCGGCCGTTGATCATGCCAATCTCATTGCTGAATTGAACTTTAAGGGGTAAACCCATCATGAATAGTCGCGACATGCTTGAGCTCGTTGATGTGTTAGCGAGCGAGAAAAACGTTGAAAAAGATATTGTTTTCGGGGTCTTGGAACAGGCGTTGGCCAGTGCATTGAAAAAGTCCCAGTTCCCAGGTGAAGATGCGGATATCGTGGTTCACGTGGACCGTGTGACGGGCGAATTTAAAGCGCACCGTCGTTGGTTAGTGGTAGCCGACGAAGAAGGCTTGCAGGAACCGGATCGTCAGGAGATGTACTCCGACGTGGTGGACGAGTATCCGGATATCCAGCCCGGTAGCTTCATTGAACGTGAAGTGCAGGTGATCGATGTGGATACGACGGGCCGTCGTTTTGCGCAGGACGCCAAGCAGGTGATTTTGCAGCGTTTACGTGATGCGGAACGTGATCAGATTTTGAAGGAATTCTTGGATCGTCATGAAAGCATCGTGACGGGCACCATTAAGCGTATCGACAAGCAAGAAGCGATTATTGAAATCGATCGTTTGGAAGCCCGTTTACCGCGTAGCCAGATGATTCCGCGTGAAAACCTCCGCACGGGCGACCGTGTGCGTGCGTATGTCGACCATGTCGCCGAACTCAATAAGGGCCGTCAAGTGATTCTGTCGCGTACTTCGCCCGAATTCTTGAAGCGCTTGTTTGAGTTGGAAGTGCCCGAAATCGAAGAAGGTTTATTGGAAATCAAATCGGCTGCTCGTGACCCGGGTGTGCGTGCCAAGATTGCGGTGTACGCTAAGGATCGCCGCATTGATCCGATCGGTACTTGCGTGGGGATCCGTGGTTCGCGTGTGAACGCAGTCACGAACGAATTGGCCGGTGAACGTGTGGATATCGTGCCCTGGAACGAAGATCCTGCCCAATTTGTCGTGGGCGCTCTCGAACCGGCGAAGGTCCAGTCGATTGTCATGATCGAAGAACAGCACACGATGGAAGTCGTGGTCGCCGAAGATAATTTGGCGGTGGCGATTGGTCGTGGTGGCCAGAACGTTCGCTTAGCCTCGGAATTGACGGGCTGGCAGATCAATATCATGACGGAAAGCGAAGCCAACGTGAAGCGCGACGAAGAAGTTGCCAAGATTCGCGTGGACTTCATGACGAGCTTGGATATTGATGAAACGGCCGCCAACGTGTTGATTCAAGAAGGCTTCTCCTCGATTGAAGAAATCGCGTATGTGCCTGAAAAAGAACTCTATGCGATCGAAGCTTTCGATAAAGAAACGATTGATGAGTTGCGTCAGCGTGCTCGCAACAAGCTTTTAGCGGATGCGATTACGCGTGAAGAAAACTTGCGTAAGGCTGACCCGGGTCTGCTCTCCTTGGAAGGCATGACCAATGATTTGGCCAGCAAGTTAGTGAGCCATGGGGTGAAGACACTCGACGACTTGGGTGAATTGGCCACCGATGACTTGGTCGATATGACCGGTATTGAAACTGAACTCGCCAGCAAGCTCATTATGGCTGCCCGCGAACATTGGTTCGCCTAAGCGAGACGGTAAGCGTCGAGATGTGCAGGGGGTGTGAATCCCCGTGGGGTAAAAACATCTAGCCGGCCTTAGGGCCGAATCAGGAAAGGGGATACTCGAGACCTCTTTCGCAATGAACGGCCCGAGGCCAACAAGTGTGAAGCCCGATGGGATTTGCACGAAGGAGTAAAAAATATATGGCTAGCAAGACTGTTAGTGAATTTGCACAGGAACTTAAAGTGGCTGCCAAGACACTTTTGGCTCAGTTAAAAGCCGCTGGGGTTCCGAAGAAAAGTGAAAGTGATGAGTTGAGTGAAAGCGATAAGACGCGCTTGTTAAATAGCTTGCGTCAGGAACGCACGGATCAGCCACACCGCAAGATTTTAGTGACGCGTAAGGAAAATACGGTGGTTAAACAGCAGGATAGCTCGGGGCGTGCCCGTGCCATTCCCGTGGAAGTTCGCCGTACTCGCGTCTTTGTCAAAAACCCGCAACTGATGGCAGAAGAACAGGCTAAGCTCGAAGCGCAAGCCCGTGAGGCTGCTGAAGAAGCGGCACGTCGCGAGGCCGAAGAAGCCGCTCGTCGTGAACAGGAAGCGCAGGCTCAACGTGAAGCCGCTGCTCGCCGTGAAGCCGAAGAAAAGGCTGCTCGTGAGGAAGCGGAACGTAAGGCGGCGCAGGAACGTGCGGAACAGGCAGCTCGTGAAGCCGCAGAAAAAGCGGCTCATGAGGAAGCGTTAAAGAAAGCAGCCTCGGATGAAGCTGCGATGAAAGTTGCGCGCCGTGAAGCCGAAAAAGCCAAACTTGAAGCGGAAGTAGCCGCTGCCACTGCAAAACGTATGCAAGCTGAAGCCGAAGAACAAGAACGTCGTGAAGCTGCCCGCCGTCAGGCTGAAGAGGAAGCTCGCAAGATTAGCGAAATGATGACGCGTCCCGCTGGGGTGATGACGGCCAAGAAGGCCAAACCGCAGCCGGTCACTCAGACGTCTACGAACGAGAAGACCGAAGAGCACTGGATTGACGGACGTTTTGATAACAAGGGTGCTGCAAAGGCG
>CAJJMF010000106.1 GCA_905192805.1 uncultured Sutterella sp.
CGCCTAATGGTTAACACTAAGAATCAAAAATAATAAAATTGGGATTGCAACCCCTTTTAGTTACAATCCCAACTAATATCTATAGATATTATTTTATCATTCGATTGATTTATTTAATTTCACTAGTCCCTTTTGAACACTGTTGCCCCTTCACGACAACAGAGAAGCGGTTTCACGATGAAGTGGGGATACTGCGCCCGACATTTCTCTGCCAAGGCCTCGAGCCGCTCTTCCGATTGACTCATCGCAAGCAGGGTCGAGCCTGAGCCACTAATCACAAACGCATCCACATCGGCTGCTTTTGCCATGGCTTTGATGGCATCGAATTCGGGAATTAACGTCGCTCGTACGGGTTCATGCAGTTGGTCTTCGCACGCTAAGCGCAAAAGGGCGGCATCACCACGCTCTAGGGCCGTTACGGTCGCCACCGCATGCGACAGGTTAAAGACCGCGTTTTTGAGCGTCACGGTAGGGTGCATTAAGGCTCGCGCTTGGTGTGTACTCACTTCGTAATTGGGGATAATGGCCAAAAACCGCCAATCGGGATGGGGCTGATACTTCACTGTAATGGCCTTTCCGTCGTGCATAAAGCTCGCCGTTAAACCCCCATAGAGGGCTGCGGCCACATTGTCTGGGTGCCCTTCCGCTTGGTTAAGTAACTGAAAAATGTCATCCTCACTGAGGCGATCCCCTAAGAACGTATTCGCTGCCAGCATCCCCGCAACCAAGCAGGCGCTCGAAGACCCCAATCCGCGCGCGATCGGAATGTCAAACGTGATGTCGACACGACAGTTAGGAGCCGCTAATCCTAAGGACTCGTATACCCGCTTAAAGCCTTGCCAAACCAGATTGTCTTCATTCTGGTACTTGGGATCACAGCCTGTAATCGTGAGTGTCGGCGCGATTTCAAAGGTCACTTCATTGAATACACTCAATGCCATACCTAATGCATCATAGCCTGGCCCAATATTGGCCGTCGTAGCGGGTACTTTTACGGTTACTTTCATCGTGTCTCACTCATCCTAGGTTATCAGGTTACTCAGAGGGTTTACTAAAAGCGCGCTCGGCACTGGCACGCACAAAAGAAGGCAGCCCGTCGACGTTAAGCGTACGGGTATGCAACACCTCTGCACGTTCCAACTCTGCCAGCGCCGCCGGTGGGGTCGTCTGCGTCAAGCGGGCCAAAGCCTTCATATAGGCAAATTCATTCACCCCACAGCCGTCCAATTCGCCAGCCAGCGCACGATAGACGTCTTGGCAGAACTTATAAGGACTAGCGGTCGATACCACAATCAAGGGCGTCGTATCCTCAGCTGACCGCACTTTTCGTGCCACATGAAAGGCCACGGCCGTGTGCGGATCGATGAGGCGGTGCTCATTTTTCCACACCGAGCGAATCGTTTCACGGGTTTCGTCATCGTTCGCCCAGCCCGACAAAAAGACAGACTGGATACGGGCTAAGAGTTCAGCGGGCACTTCGTAACGCCCTTCCGTCTCGAGCTGTTGCATTAAGGTCTTGACTAACGTGTCATTGCCTTCCGAGACATAATACAAGAGGCGCTCCAAGTTGGACGAAATTAAGATATCCATACTCGGACTAATGGTCTTTTCAAACGCACGCCGACGGTCGTACACACCCGTCGTAATAAAGTCGGTGAGTACATGGTTGGTATTGCTTGCCACAATAAAGTGACGCACGGGTAACCCCATGCGCTTGGCGAAATACCCAGCTAAGACATCTCCAAAGTTACCCGTAGGAACGGAGAAGTCTACGGGTTCGCCCAAGGCGATGACTCCACGATTCACTAATTGTCGGTAAGCATCAAAGTAGTAGACCACCTGCGGCACGAGTCGACCAATATTGATCGAGTTCGCACTTGAGAGACGTACCCCAGGAATAAATCCGTCTTGATGCGCTGACTTAAATAAGCGTTTGACGGCACTTTGCACATCATCAAAGTTGCCTTGCACCGCTGCCACGGCCACATTGCTTCCCGTCTGCGTCACCATCTGTAAGCGCTGTAGCGCACTCACTTTACCTTCGGGATAAAAAACGGCAATCCCAATATGAGGTACATCTGCAAAGCCACTCAAAGCCGCCTTACCGGTATCCCCACTCGTTGCGGTGGCAATCATCACGCGCTCCCCAGTCTCGCGCAGTACCGCACTCATAAGTTGTGGCAATAAGCACAGTGCCACATCCTTAAACGCTGAGGTGGGGCCATGGTAGAGTTCCAGCAACCAATCGTTGCCCAAAGCACTCACTGGAGTAATGGCTTCGTGAGTGAATTTGCCTAGATAAGCTTTGCGCACCGCCTCCTGTAATTCGCTCTCAGTAAAGTCATCCAAAAGGGCATGCAATACGGTCGTGGCTAACGTGAGGTAATCCTGATGCAGGAGCCCCTTTAAATCAATCGGCGTCGCGCCTAACTCATCACTCACATAGAGACCACCATCCTCACAAAGCCCTTGCATCAACGCTTGGCGAGCATTCACTGTGACGGAACAATTACGGGTACTGTGGTAACGCATGTTCTTGAATCCTTTTTTGACGAAAGTCTTTCGATTGTGACACAGAGCCCCTCAGAATGGGGTTTTCTCTCGGTGCTTTTCACTCATTCTAAGTGTTAGCACCTAAGTGGCATTACCTAGTTTTGCAATTTCCACCGCTTTCTTACCCACAGTCGGACTCAGCTCGGTATTATGACACTTATTACTTCTTGATTGAGTCTACGTTTATGTCCACCTCCCTTCAGATTGCCCTTTTAGGTTATGGTACCGTTGGCCGTCAGCTCACGGAGTTGCTCGACACACGTGAGGTGGGTGTGGCCATCAAGTGGATTCTTCGTCGTCCCGGTAAAGCGCAAGGCGCTCGCATGACGGACGATATCGAGCAAATTCTCAATGACCCTCAGGTCGATGTGGTCGTGGATGTCCTTGCTGGGGCGCACCCTGCCTACGACTACACCCTACGAGCACTGAAAGCTGGTAAGTCCGTTGTCAGTGCCAACAAAGCCGCATTGGCTCAGGATTTCTCTGGTCTCAACCGTCTCGCACAGTCCCAAGGGGTAACGTTGCTCTTTGAAGCGGCCTGCGGGGGTGGAATGCCCATTGTCGAAGCCATCAAAAAAACGGCTCGTTTTGATCAGGTCACGGCCCTTGAGGGCATTTTGAATGGCACCTGCAATTTCATGCTCGACAAAATGGATGCCGAGGGACTAGCCTTTGACGACGTGCTCCGTGAGGCGCAAGCGTTAGGCTATGCCGAAGCCGATCCAACGGCGGACATTTCGGGTGAAGACGTCCGCAATAAGGCCATTATTGCGTGCAGTCTCGCCTATCGAACCCCCGTTACGCGCGACTTTCCCGTGTCGGGTATCGTCGGGGTCACGAAAGACTTTTTTGAGCGTTTGCATGCCCAAGGCAAAACGCTTCGTCTCATGATGTTATCGCGGCGTGAGGCAGACCGCTATGCCATTGGCGTGGTACCCGTGGTTCTTGCCCAAAACACGATTGCCGCATCGATTAAGAAAAACTTCAACTACGCCAAATGGGAAGGTGATGTCGTTGGTGCCTTGAGCTTAGCAGGCCAAGGGGCTGGCGGCTTACCCACATCCGATGCCATCGTGCAGGACTTAATCACACGCTCTCGCGGCGTGGCTGAACCTGCCTTACTCGATCAAAATCTCACCTATGACCCGACCCTCTTACGTGGGCGTGCCTATCTCGGTGATACGATTGAGGAAAACCTGAGCTTAACGGATGCCATTGCACGTGCTCAGTCCTTGCAATGCTTCTTGGCCTTTGAACCCAATTAGTTGACAGTTTTTTTATGATCAAAATTACGAAATTTGGCGGCTCGAGTGTCGCCTCTGCCGAGCAATTCAAAAAAGTAAAAGCCATTATTGAAGCGGATCCTACCCGCCGATTTGTTGTCATTTCCGCTGCGGGTAAACGCTTTGGTAAAGACAATAAAATCACGGATTTACTTTACTTATGCCACTCGCACATCCTCTACCATGTGGACCCCGCGCCACTCCTGAAAACCATCACGGATCGCTTCTTTGAAATCAAATCGGAGCTGGGGCTCTCGACGCCGATCGAAGACGAAATTGAAGCGTTCGGTAAAGCCTTACCCAATTTATCCGTCGATGAAATCGTAAGCCGTGGAGAGTATTTCACGAGCAAATTAATGGCCGATTTTCTGGGCTTCCCCTTTGTGGATGCCAAAGACGTGGTGGCGATGCGTTTTGATGGTAGCTTTGACTACGAGCTCATTGAAAAACGCCTCTTAGAGGTACTCAAAACGCATGATCGCTTTGTGATGCCAGGCTTTTATGGCAGTTACCCCAATGGTCAGATTGCGGTCATGAGCCGTGGGGGTTCTGACATCAGTGGCTCCATTCTCGCCCGTTGTCTCAATGCCGACCTATATGAAAACTGGACGGACGTCTCAGGCTTTTTGATGGCCGATCCTCGAATCGTTAAAAATCCGCGCAACATTCAAAAGATTACGTTCTCGGAACTGCGTGAGCTCTCCTACATGGGGGCGAGCGTGTTGCACGAAGAAGCCGTCTTTCCGTTACGCGAACAGAATATTCCCTTGCAAGTGCTCAACACGAATCGCCCCGAGGATGCGGGGACGATCGTGCTCGACTCGATTGAACCCAATCCCAACGATCCGCTCGTGACGGGGATTGCGGGTCGTAAAAACTTTATTGCCATTGAAATTTCCAAAAAACACATGTCCAACGCCGTCGGTTTTGTGAAGGACGTGTTGGAAATTTTCGAGCAATACCACATCTCGATTGAACACTTACCCTCGGGAATTGACTCCTTTAGCGTCGTGGTTAACCAAAAAGACGTCGCTAACAATGTTCACGAGATCATTGCCCGTATTAAAGAAAAAACGGAGGCCGATTTAGTGCGCTTAACTGAACCGTTTGCCTTGATTGCGATTGTGGGCCGCAATATGACCCAACGCTCGGGTACCTCGGGTCGCCTTTTTGCGGCGCTCGGGCAAGCAGGAATTAACATCCGCATGATCTCTCAGGGGTCGGCAGAACTCAACATCATCGTGGGCGTCAATCACGAAGACTTTGACCGTGCCGTGAACTGTCTCTACGAAACCTTCACGCACTAACTAACCCATATTCAGGAGTCACCATCATGGCAAAGAAAAAATACAACGTTGGCATTTTGGGCGCCACGGGCGCGGTCGGTGAGCAGATGCGCATTGTGCTCGAAGAGCGCAAGTTCCCGATTAAGTCGTTGCGTCTGTTTGGTAGTGAACGCTCGGCCGGGAAAAAAATCCGTTTTGCCGGTAAAGACATCGAAGTGCAGGTTGCCTCTCAAGAAGCCTTTAAAGGGTTGGATATCTTATTAGGGGCGGCCGACAACGATGTGGCGAAAGCCTTTTTACCCCAAGCCGCTCAGTCGGGGATTTACGTCATTGATAATTCCAGCGCCTTCCGCTTGGATCCAGACGTTCCATTGGTCGTGCCGGAAATTAACCCCGAAGACGCACTCTCGGGTAGCCGACTCATTGCCAACCCGAACTGTGCCACGATCATTGGCTTGGTGGCCATTGCCCCGTTGCACAAAAAAGCGCGTGTGCGTCGCTTAATTGCGTCGACCTACCAGGCTGTGAGCGGTGCTGGTATTGGTGGGATTAAAGAACTTGAAACGCAAATTCAGGCCGAAGATGCCACGGCGTGCGAACGCTCGGTCTTCCCCTACCCCATTGCCTACAACTTGATTCCGCAAATTGGTGGCTTTAATGAGGTAGGTTACACGTCCGAAGAAATGAAAATGCAAAATGAAGGCCGCAAGATTTTGCATAGCCCGAAATTGCGTGTTGCCTGTACCTGCGTACGCGTCCCGATCATCCGCTCGCACTCGGAAGCCCTGACGGTGGAATTCGAAGAGCCGATTTCACCCGACGAAGCACGTGATCTCCTCAAGGACGCTCCCGGGGTGAAGCTCTGGGACGATCCCGCGGCACAGCACTATCCGATGCCTCTCTTGACGAGTGATCAAGACTTGGTCTACGTGGGTCGCATCCGCCGTGACTTGTCCGCGGGTCCGAAGAAGGCCAATCGCACCCTGACGCTCTTTTGCTGCGCCGACCAAATTCGCAAGGGCGCTGCCACGAATGCGGTGCAGATTGCCGAGTTATTAATCAACAATAAAAACTAAATAAGCTTTTCCTACAACTGGGTTATTTCACCTAGCAAGCTTGAGAACTTTCAATAAAAGGGACTTTAGGGTCCCTTTTATTTTGCAAAACACTCACAAGCGTGGCAAAGTTGATTGAACTGAAAAGTTGATAGAGGCGCGGTGCGAATGAGTCACCAGTCGAGGGGACACCCTGAGACCCTGGTAAAAGGTCAAACCGCCGAAACCTCAAGTCCGGTAGGACTTGTGTAGTTGGTCACTGAGAAAACATCTCTTTGACTCCCATTGGGGATTCGCTCAATGGAGGAGCTATCGATTGCAGAGTTTCGCTTCGTAGCCATAGGATCTTTCTAGGGCTGTCGTCATCGTCTTCGCTGCATCGATACAAAGATGCAGCTTTTCTTTTTTGTACGACAGTTTTTTATAAGGATTTCTATCATGGCTCACGTTACAGCCCTTATTAACGGTCACATCTATTTGAACCGTGGTCAGTTTGCCCAGGCGCTTTTGATTCGCGATGACCGCATCGCCCTAGTCGGTACCACCGAAGCCATTCAGGCCGCTACGCCTGCCGATGCCGAGGTGGTTGACTTGGCGGGTCGCACCGTCATTCCTGGTTTCAATGACTCCCACTTGCATTTGGCCGCCAAGGGTGAAGCGTTGGATGACATTGACCTTTTGGGGGCACAGTCCATTGCTGAAGTGACTCAACGCGTGCAAACCTATATCGCCATGCGAAACCCGTCGCCGGGTACTGTTTTACATGGCCGTGGCTGGAACCAAGACTATTTCGCGCAAGATAATCATCGTTTGTTAACCCGCGATGACTTGGATGCGATGACAAGCGAATTCCCCCTAATTTTGCAACGTGCTTGTGGTCACATCCTAACTGCTAACTCTCGCGCCTTAGAACTTGCTGGGCTCACTCGCGATAGCCAACCCGTCGACGGTGGGGCGTTTGACCGTGATGCCAACGGGGAGTTAACGGGGATTATTCGTGAAAATGCTTGTGAGCAGGTCCTGTGCATTCGCGCCCAACCAACCGATGACGACGTGCTACGCCAAATGAAGACAGCGATGCACTACGCCCTTAAGAACGGGGTCACCTCGGTACAAACCATGGATATGCGCCCAAGCAACTGGGAGCAAGTCTGGCGCTTATACGATCAGATCGCGCAAGAAGACCCCTTGGTACGTGTTTATCATCAGGTCAACTTCATGGAACCGAAGGGCTTCCGTCGTTTCTTAGACGCTGGTTTCCGTACGGGCACGGGGTCTCCCTTTAACCGTGTGGGGCCCTTGAAGATGTTCTTGGACGGAAGTCTGGGGGCACGTACCGCTTTGATGCGTCAACCCTACCATGATGATCCTTCGGTGACTGGGATCGCGACCCTTACTCCCGAACAAACCGCAGAAATGGTGCGTATTGCGGTACAAAACAACTGCCAAGTCGCCATGCATGCCATTGGTGATGGGGCCATTGAATTAGCGCTGGATACCTATGCACCTTACACCCAAAACGGTGAAAATCCGTTGCGTTTAGGCGTCGTACACGTGCAAATTACTGATAAGCCCTTGCTCGAGCGCTTTGCCGAACAACAGGTGTTGGGTTATGTTCAGCCGATCTTCTTGCATTACGATATTCAGATTGTGGAAGATCGTGTGGGTCCCGAGTTAGCCGCGACCAGCTACGCCTTTGGCACCTTGCTACACTCGGGAGCTCCGATTGCACTCGGCACCGACTGCCCGGTGGAGGAAATCGATCCGTTTGCCAACCTCTACTGCGCTATCACGCGTAAGCGTTTGAATGGGCAGCCTGAAAATGGCTTCCACACCGAAGAAGCGCTCGATATCTACGAAGCGCTCGACGCGTACACTGTGGGTTCAGCATGGGCGCAGTTTGAAGAAAACGTCAAGGGGCGTCTCTTGCCTGGCTACTATGCAGACTTAGCGATCCTGAATCAAGATATCTTCACGGTGAGCCCAGAAGCCTTGTTGACAACAGTGGTTGAAGCGACCATGACAGGAGGACGTTTTGTCTACCGCCGCGAAAACGCGTAATCGCTTCTTAGCCTAACCATTGGCCCGACCGGTGTTTCGGTTGGGCCTTTTTGTTGCCCACTCCCCGCAATCCCTCGGCCGATTGGTACCCCTTTTTTAGGGAAGACGACTAACCACTAAGTAAAACACCATACGATTTTTTCTGTATGGATTTTGTGTTTTTTTAAGAAGTTGGCATTTTCTCCCACACGAAAAATTAATTCTGGCAAAGTGTTATCGCATAAGAAAGTTGGATAGAGGCGCGGTGCGAATGAGTCACCAGTCGAGGGGACACCCTGAGACCCTGGTAAAAGGTCAAACCGCCGAAACCTCAAGCCTGGTAGGGCTTGTGTAGTTGGTCACTGAGAAAACATCTCTTTGACTCCCATTGGGGCTTCGCTCCAATGGAGGAGCTATCGACTGCAGAGTTTCGATTCCCAGCCATAGGGGCTCTCCTTAGGGCTGTCGTTACCGTCTTCGCTGCGTCGATACAACGATGCAGCTTTTTTATTTTTTGTACGACAGCTTTTGAAAAGGATTTATCATGGCTCACACCACAGCCCTCATTAATGGCCACATCTACTTGAATCGTGGTCAATTTGCCCAAGCCCTCTTGATTCGTGACGACC
>CAJJMF010000107.1 GCA_905192805.1 uncultured Sutterella sp.
CACACGAAGATCACAGGCACTTCATTTTTGGGCGTCTCACGCACGACCTGGTTTGCCGTCACGATACCGATGAAGATCAGAATCGGAGCGATAGCAGCCATCGGGATGATCGAGAGTAAGAAGCCACCCAAACCGAAGATGCTCACTAAGAACATGACCAAACCGGAACCAAACGTGTAACCGATACCAGCGCCCATTTCCTTGTAGGCGGTGTGGCCCACGTAGACGGTCACCGGGAAGGGGTTACCCATCAAGGCACCGAACATACTGGAGGCACCGTTGGCTAACATCACGCTACGCGTCGGGTAGGAGTCACCAGCGGCATGAGCCGATTCGATGTTTTCCAAGTCAAAGACGTAGTTAGCGAGGGCAAGCGGAACAGCCGAAGCTAAGTACGGACCGGCCACGGACAAGCCATCGATGAAGTCACCAATGTGGGGTTTCGGGGGGTTAAAGCCCGCCACGGCTAACGCCTTACCGATATCCTCAGCACTCTGAAGACCAAAGCCCCAGGCAAGGATCGTACCCACGATCAAGAGAAGGAGCCCCGTCGGGATCTTCTTAAAGATCGGGTTACGGCCAAACCAGTTGATGAAGATGAGCGTCAACACCACGAACGCAACGACCGGCGTGTGGAAGGACTGCAACATCGGGTTCATCGCCAAGAGTAAGAGCCCTAAGCCTGCCAAGCAGGAGAGGAGTACCGTGCGCGGCACGATACGGCGCAGTAAGTCACCCATGAAGGAACCCACGAAGAGAATGAACCCTTCCACAAAGCCCCACACGAGACCCACTTTCAAGGCGAACATATGGTCGTTCGTTAACTGGTACACCGGCAAGAGCACCAAGAACGTCACCGTAAAGATCGACGGTGCGCTCGGGCCCGAGGGGAGCGCCACGACGTCTTGACGGTTTTCTTTCTTCGCCAAACGCATGGCGAATAAGACGTAAAAGAGCGAGGCACAGAAAACGGCCAAGCCGAAGGCCGGCACGACCTGCCCAAAGACCACGTCGCTCGGAATGCGCACCACAAAGGTAAGGAGCGCAATCATCGTTAACAAGTTGGTGAGGTTGTTGCTGAACAGTCCGAAGAACGCAGCCCAGTCACCTTTTTTCCAAAACGGGATAGACATAGTAGGTCTCCTGAGAGTTAAGCGTATTGCTTGGCTAAGGCAATAATCGCTTTCTTAAAGGCTTCCATCGGCGGGTTGACAATGCCCGCGCCGATCATGCCAATGCCCGCTTCTTTGTGAGCAATGGCAGTGTTAATTAACGGCAACACGCCGGTGTCGACCACTTTGCGTACGTCGATCCCCGTCGGGCAGCCCATGAAGTTAAGCGAGGGAATGGTGACGTTGGGGTTGAGCCCCGTCGTGATCTGGCACATCGTCTTGCTGTAGCGCATGGCGTCGTCGACCGTACCCCCCACGAGCGACACAATCGCAGGAGCGGCCGCCATCGCAAAGCCACCAATACCGTAGGTTTCGGTAATGGCACTGTCGCCTACGTCAAGCCCCGAGTCTTCGGGCTTGTAGCCCGCAAACATCGGACCGATCACTTGCTGCGCCGGACCCGTGAACCACTGGCCGGGTAACCCCGAGACACGAATACCGAATTCGACCCCGTTACGCGCCATCGTGTAGAGCACGGTCGAGTGTTCGATGCCCTGAGCGGCGTCCAAGGCGGCCTTCGCGCAGACCATCCAGGTCGGGCCCGAGAAGTAGTCCGAGCTCGCCACGAAGTTAAAGACATCTTTCTTGTCTTTGGTGGAGAAGTCGGTATCCAAAATGTAGGGAGCGAGCTTTTGAATCAAGAGGGTCGTCCCGGCGACGTTACGGTTGTGGCACTCGTCGCCCATGTGAAGCGCCTGAGCGAGCATCAAGCGTAAGTCGATCCCCTCTTCGCAGAACGTCATCGCCTGGGCTAAGACCGGGCCAAACACATCGCGCATCCACACTAAGCGGTCAATCACGCTCTGGTCGTTGGCGCCCATACGAAGAATCTTGGCGAGCTGCTCGGATAAATTCGTAAAGGCGATATTGCCGTGCGTGACGTTTTCCACCACGTGCACGTACATCGAGGGACTCGTGATCCCCGTCATGGAGCCCACGGCTTGGTGTTCGTGGCAGGGACTAAAGGTAATTTCCCCGCTCGCGGCCAATTCCGCGGCTTCCTCTAAGTTCTTGGCCCAGCCTTCAAAGACGATGGCACCCGTCACGGCCCCCTTCATCGGGCCATTCATGTCCTTCCAGGCAATGGGAGGACCGGCGTGAAGAATCGTCTTCTCGGTCATGCCTGGAATCACGTCCAAGGCACGGGCATAGCCCTTCAAAATGGGCTGAGCGGTGACGATACGCGTATAGGCTTCTTGGTTGGCGGCATTGATCTTTTCGGCAATGTCGGGACGCTCAAGCACCGCGAGCGCAGCGATCATTTCCTCGTCACCACCGCCTGGCGGCGTCCAATCGAGGTTGGTGACGCGCGTACCCTGTGCCTTCAAGTCGGTAGCAAACTTCTCGAGACCGACGTTTAAAACGTTCAATTGACTTTCAAACAAATGACTCATGCTTATTCCCCTTTAAATACGAATTCACGGGCGAGCAAACCGGCGTTGGTCGAGCTCGAAGCGATCGTGATACCGGCGGCTTCTAAGAGCGCCACCTGGCTCACCACATCGGGCGAATCCAAATCGGTCCCTAAGACGTAGGCGAGGATTTCGAGGTGACGGCCAGCGGCTTCGGCCTCACGCTTCACTTCAATCAACGCGTCTAAGGTCGTCCCCACGGGGTCGGCATTCGCGCCAAAGCCCAACACGAAGTCAAGGAGTAAACAGCCGACTTCCGGGTCACGGCCCTCTTTCTTAATGCGTTCAATGCGATACGTCGGATCGATCATCGGGTGGGCACGGCCGTTCGTAAAGGCGTCGTCACCGAAGTCAAGGAAGGTGTGTCCCTTGCTTGCGTCCGTCGGACCCAAACGGAAGGCGGGATCCGGATGAATGTTGGAATACACATCGGTGTACTTTTCGCGGGCCGCAAAGAGCGCTTCGTCGCAGAGCGTGCCACCGCAGAAAAGCCCACGAACGTACTTCTGTTCGGGCTTTAACTTCGCACGGACTTCTTCGATCAAAGGCCAGTTGAGGGCGTGCTTATTGATGCTTTCTTCGGGAATGCCCGAGGCGATCACGGCCGCCATGGCAGCGGGCTTGCTGTGCGCAAAGACGCGCACGTTCGGGAACGGGTGCTCGTCGCCTTTGTAGCCCAAGAACTGGATAAAGACGGGCTTACCCAATTGGGAGGCCTTTTCGATCACTTTCTGGGCAATCGCCGGGGCGGGCGGCTTCGAGATCAACATAATGACCTTGGTTTCTTTGTCTTGGGCGAGCATATCCATGCCGTCCAACATCATGCGTGCACCCACTTTTTCGGACAAGTCGCGGCCACCCGTGCCGATTAACTGGGAAACGCCACCACCGAAGTCGTGAATACGCACGCTCGCTTCTTGGGCGCCCGTGCCCGACGCGGCCACAATCCCGATCGAACCACGGCGAACGCGGTTAGCAAAGCCGAGCCCCACGCCATTGATGATGGCGGTCCCGCAGTCCGGACCCATTAAAAGAAGGCCCTTCTCGTGCGCTAAGGACTTTAAGCGAATTTCGTCCTCAACGGAAATGTTGTCCGAAAATAGCATCACGTGCTTATTCAAGTTCAACGCTTTCTGGGCTTCGCGGGTGGCGTAAGCACCGTTTACCGAAATCACCACAAAGTTGCTCTCGGGCTCAGCGTTGGCCGCGGCTTCGAGGCTATGGAACGTGGCGTCTTGATTGCCACCCTCCGTCTTCGGACGACGCGTGAGCAACGTTTCAATCTCGGCCAAGACGGCATCAAAGTCCGTCCCCTCATGGGCATCGACCACAATCATCAGGTCGGCCGTCGAGGCGGCATTGAGCGTATCGGTTAAGAGGCCTAAATCGGCCAACACGGCCTTATTCATGGGCGTACCCATGGCCACGAAGGCTTGCTTGACACCCTCGAGCTTGCTCGCGGCGTTACTCACGGCCATGAGCGTCACGGAATCTCGATAGGTGTTGGGTTTTAAAAGAGCATGAATGGTCATCGAAATACATCCTCCAGGAGTAATGTCGAAGGGGGATTCGGACCCCATTTGGACCTGAGGTTTCCTAAATTTGGGTACAAAATCCCCGCTCACCCGACTGCTCAAAGGGCAGTTGGGAAAGTGTTTTTCGTAATAAAGAGGGTTAGTAAGCGGGAGGGAAATGAGTCAGCGCAGTGCGTGAACTCAAACGGCTTACAGGTATTCTTTGATGATCGCCTCGATTTCGGCGTAGCCCTTACGGCGGGCCAATTCGACGGGCGGAACACCCCATTCGTCCGTCATGTTCGGGTCAGCCCCGTGTTCGAGCAGCAGGCGAATAATGCGCTGCATTTTTTCGCCACCGTTATTCAAAATGATGGCTTCGATCAAGGCGGTCCAACCCACGTTGTTGGTGTGGTTCACGTTGATCGTGGTGTTTTCCAAGAGGTACTTCACGACGTCTTCGTGGCCCTTTTCGGCAGCGGGTGTTAAGCCGTTACCGCCAAAGCGCGTTAAGACGCGTAAGTTCGTGCCCAATTCCACCATCAGTTTGACGAGCGTCACATCGCCCCCGATGCACCCTTGAATGAAGGGATTGAAGCACTTGTTGTCCTGAGCGTTAATGTCCGCGCCCTGCTCGGCAAACCACTTGACCAGGTCATAGTGTTTCCCTTGGGCCGCGACCAAAATCGGGGTCTTCATCCCCTTGTCGCGGGCATTAATATCGGCGCCGGCTTTAATGAGTTCCGCGCATTGTTCCAGGTTGCCTTCGGCAGCGGCTTGAAATAAAAGCGTGTTATCCATAAGAAGACTCCATCAGTCGACTAGTTAAGAAAGCCATTGGTCTTTAAGACCAGGTTGCGTAATAAAATCGAGAATTTCCTCCGACATCGTTGATTGTTTAGAATTTTTCCAGGCAAAAAACACCGGTATCGGGTGCTTATGTTCTTTGACGTGTTTGGCCACGACCTCCCCTTTGGCGAGCGCCTCTTTCACAAAGGCGCTGGGTAAAAACGCGACGCCCACCCCGGCTTTGATCATGTCGAGCACCATGGTGAGGTTCGCAACCGTGATCACTTTCTGACCGATTAAGGCCCAGGTTTGCTTTTTCTCTAAAACGCGCGAGGAGTCGCGCACCACAAGCGAGGGGTAAATGCGGATATCGTTAGAACTCAGCACATCGGTGCGTGCGGCTAAGGGATGGTTTTTGCCCACCACAAAGGTCCATTCGACCATGCCCATGGGCATTGTGGCGATGCCGTCCATGACGGGAGCAAAGGATGGGGCGCCGATCACCATATCGGCTCGCCCTTCGTAGAGCGCGTCCCAGGCGCCGTTATAGACTTCGGTACGAACCGAGAATTTGGTCGCAGGGAAGCGTTCCAATAAGAACGCCATTAATTGGGACATGGGTTCAGGGTTGATAATGTAATTGAGCGCGATCGTGTATTCGCGCTGTACGCCGTTGGCGATTTGATAAGCCCCTTTTTTGAGGTCGCGGACGGCATTTAAAATCCAGGAACTGTTTTCCAGAATATAAAGGGCGGCCGGTGTGGGTTTCGCGGACTTGCCGGAACGGTCAAAGAGCGCCACGCCAAGCTCTTCTTCCATCTTTTTCACGGTGTAGCTCACCGCGGATGGGACACAGCAGAGCACATGGGCTGCTTCACCAAAACTGCGGGTCTCAACGATAACCTTTAGTACACGAATAGAGTCGCTCGTGAAAG
Source organism: uncultured Sutterella sp. (assembly GCA_905192805.1). Classification (GTDB taxonomy): domain Bacteria; phylum Pseudomonadota; class Gammaproteobacteria; order Burkholderiales; family Burkholderiaceae_F; genus Sutterella. The sequence continues at coordinate 5,823 of CAJJMF010000107.1, forward strand.
CCATAATTCTCTCCACCACTCGTTGGGTGAAATGTCCTGAATTCAATCTATTGCAGGACGCATAACTATTTGATATCTGGATTATATTTGTCGTAATTACAATGATTCAAGCAAAAGTTTTTCAACGCTCTATTCAAAAAAATTGCAGGACAATCTCGAGGGCTTTATTGAAGAGTATGTGGTTTTGTGTTCAGTGTAGGTGTTGTCATTCGACGACAAGGAATTAGTTCTAATGCGTCTTCGTAAGGCGAAGTTTTTGATTGAAAATCTAACTCTTTGGGTGTAGGAATGTAGTGTTTGATTGCGTGAACAATTAGTGAATAACGATGTGAAACCGATTTTATACGGTATAAATTGATTTGATTATTTACGTCTTGGTGTGTAATTATTGATTTATTCACATTCTGTGGATAATATGATCAAAAAATTTGTTTTACTGCAAAACACTGAGACAGCAGAAAATCGGCCGAAATACGGTAATGAAGCCCGAAAATATCGGGTCACACCTATTTATGGCGCTTGCCTACTCAACACGAATTCTCGTGGGTGAGCGAACGAAGAGCTAGTGGGTGTGTGCGTGCGGGGAGACGCTGCGAAGTTGCCCTGGGTGGGAGTGTTGGGATGGTAGACAATAGGGTCGTGATGAGCGTCGAGCTACTCGTCGAGGGAATGAGGGGGCATGCGCGAGCCCCCTCTCGTCGGTGTGGTCCAATGGCGTTAAAAATGGCGTTAGGTCCGGCCCTCTTCTCCTTCTACTACACCTTCCCTAACGCCGTGGGTATTTAATACCATCAAGACGGTCCCATCGGGCGAACGATCGGAGCCGTGTTAAGCCGTATGCGCAGAGCACCACCACTCGGCTCGTCAGTGGGCATGAGGCCCTCATGAATGAACTTTATTTTTAAGGTGTGATACCGACAATCCCCTAGGCTAAGACAATATTTTTGGTAAATTCGGTCATAAGCGCTTTCGTTTCGCTTCGCATGGATCGTGAGATATTTGAACGCGGCAAAATCGGCTTTCTCCATCCTATGCAGCGTGCTGGGGGAACATTCGTTGCGCTGTTCGCAAAACGTTTCATAGACCGTGGCCTTGATGTATTTCATCACCTGGGTTTTTTCCGCATACGTGCCCATAAAGGTCACGGGATCCACATAGCCTTCGGGTTGGGCAAGCACAATACTAGGGATGGCCATGAGGCACAGTAGCTGCCATTTTTTCCACATACGTTTCTCCTTAGTTCTTCTGCGTGAGCAAAGCGAGTCTATAGGCGCGTGATCGAATTAATCTCCAGACTACGAGGATGGGACCATGCCCTCTCGACTTCGGAGGCACCTATTTTCATTATATTTCGGTACTTTCTTGAAAATGAGTGATGAGGCATCTTCTTTCGTAAATTTTTGAGGGGCTCGTCAGACCGTTCCGCTAGTCAAGGGGATGCTAGAGAGATGGCGTCCCTCGGTCATTTGAGGGCTGGTAGGAAGATCATGTCACGATGAAATTCGAGGTACGTGCGCATGACGGCGGAGGGACTGCGCACAAGCCGCATGTCGTCATAGATGCCTAATCGCTCACAGTCGACAAAAAGCGGAGAGATACAGATAGCTCCACTACGTTCATCAAAGGTGATGTAGCCCTGATCAAAGGCTCGATCGAGCGTAGGACTTAACGCAAGCCCGTTTTCTTCATCTAAGCGCTCGGCATCGGTCGCCTGACGCCAGGGTTTAATGTGTGAGGCCAACAAAAAGCTGGTTAAGGGATAGCGAGTCACGGCGCAACGGTTATCCCAATACGCGAGAACACGCTGTCGATACCCGCCCTGCCCGACTCGTGCTCGGCTCATGATGGTTTTCTCTGTGGGGGTTAGGTCGGAGCGTTTCTCGATGTCGGCTTGGTCTTCGGCAACGGCGTGGTTGTCTTCCATGTAGGCGAGGTAAGCGGCGTACTTTTTGAGCGCAGCCGAATACATGCCCTTTCCTCTGGTATTAAATTTGACAAATTCCGAGTGCGCTTCAATGGCGGCTTGAGCGACTAAAAACGGCTCTAGACTCTCATACTCGTAGACGGGGCGAAAGTGAAGCTCCTCGGCAATCTTGTTGATACGAAGGCCGTAAATTGCCTGATAGTAGTTCGTAACGCTTTTCGTCTTAATTGGGCTGTAGTCGCGAAGCCATACTTTGAAATTCATGAGCCGCTCCTTGGACCCATATCCCAACATCATAGCGCGAGGCCATCTATAGCGTGGTCCCGAGCTCTCATAGTTGAAATGTCCAAAATCACACCTTCTGGTGCTACCCATAATTGCGATAATATCATCAAAGTTTAGTTAAATTACGTCAATGATAGAATTGATAAAATATAGTAATATTAGTGTTAATTATTAATGATCTCTATGAAGCGCAAATCATATGGGCAAGTATCTGTCAGCTCACGCTGGCTTTTCGCGCCGAATGCAAACCTTAATATGTTGCTTGCCAGCATGATTGCTGGATCCAGTCTTGGACGTCCACAGTTGGTCTGATTGAAATAATTGGTCAGGCCCTCTGACACCCCAAAGGCTTCCTAAATGCAAAGGGAAGTGTCGATTTTATGAGTTTCCTCATCGATATATGGGGGATACATGAACTAAGTGGGCTGTTTAGTGGTAAATTTATACATGCATCAGATGATACGGAAATACTATCCTCTTACCACAAGCCCACGGTTCAAGTCCCTGGGTTTGTTTAAGTTTTTGACAGCTTGATAAATTATCCCGTCATACGAGTCGGCACAGGTACAAGTTATGTATCACTGTGTCTATCGTTAAGCGTGATGCTGATCGAAAGTGGAAGAGTTAACGCCTAAATAGCATTTTTCAAAGGAACGAATCGAATGTACGATCTAAAGCCAGAAGAAAGAGCGAGGCAGTGGATTGATATGAAGCTCCAAGAAGCGGGGTGGAATGTCGTCAATAGAGATGA
>CAJJMF010000108.1 GCA_905192805.1 uncultured Sutterella sp.
CCAAAATCGTCGTGATAGCGGCTGTCAACGTGGTCTTACCATGGTCCACGTGACCGATCGTGCCCACGTTAACGTGGGGCTTTGTACGTTCAAACTTACCCTTGGCCATTTTTGGTCCTTCTAGTGTAAATTGTTAAAAGAAATCGATTTACTTGGCTTTGTCAGCAATCACTGCTTCAGCCACATTGCGCGGAGCTTCAGCATAGTGCTTGAACTCCATCGTATACGTTGCACGACCCTGCGTCAACGAGCGGAGCTGCGTGGCGTAACCGAACATTTCAGCCAACGGCACTTCAGCCTTAATGGTCTTACCACCACCAGCGATATCTTCCATACCCTGGATCATACCGCGGCGGGAGGACAAGTCACCCATAACGTCGCCCATCTTTTCTTCAGGCGTTTCAACTTCAACAGCCATGATCGGTTCGAGCAACACGGGGCTGGCCTGACGCATACCATCCTTGAAGGCCATCGAGGCGGCCATCTTAAAGGCGTTTTCGTTCGAGTCAACTTCGTGGTAAGAACCGAAGTGCAACGTCACCTTGACGTCAACCACGGGGTAGCCAGCTAACACACCTGCCTTCAACGTGTCTTCGACACCCTTCTGGACAGCAGGGATGTATTCACGGGGCACCACACCGCCCTTAATCGCATCGACGAACTCAAAGCCTTTACCAGGTTCGAGCGGTTCGAGCTTCAGGACAACGTGACCGTACTGACCACGACCACCAGACTGCTTAGCAAACTTGCATTCCGCATTTTCGACAACGGAGCGAATCGTTTCACGATAAGCCACTTGAGGTTTACCCACGGTAGCTTCAACGTTGAATTCACGCTTCATACGGTCAACGAGAATTTCGAGGTGCAATTCGCCCATACCCGAAATAATCGTCTGGCCCGATTCTTCGTCGGTGCGAACACGGAAGGACGGGTCTTCCTGAGCCAAACGGTTCAGAGCGAGCGCCATCTTTTCCTGGTCGGCCTTCGTCTTGGGTTCCACAGCCTGCGAAATCACAGGTTCCGGGAATTCCATACGTTCGAGAATGATTGGAGCGTCAACAGCACAGAGCGTATCACCGGTCGACACATCCTTCAAGCCCACAGCAGCGGCAATGTCACCAGCTTCCACGAACTTGATTTCCTTACGGTCGTTAGCGTGCATCTGCAACAAACGACCAATACGTTCCTTACGGTTCTTCACGGAGTTCAACACGGTGTCGCCCGAGTTCAACAAACCAGAATACACACGCAAGAAGGTCAACTGACCAACATAGGGGTCGGTCATGATCTTGAAGGCGAGAGCGGAGAACGGAGCGTCGTCGTCAGCGATACGGGACACTTCCTTGTCGTCCATGTCAAAGCCCTTGACCGGCGGAATGTCGATCGGGGACGGCAAGAACTGGACAACGGCGTCAAGCATACGCTGCACACCCTTGTTCTTGAAGGCGGAACCGCAGAGCATCGGCTGGATTTCGCAGTCGATCGTGCGCTGACGCAAGCCCTTGATGATGTCTTCTTCAGAAAGATCACCATTTTCGAGGTACGTGTTCATCAATTCTTCGCTGGCTTCAGCGGCAGCTTCCACCATCTTTTCACGCCATTCTTCAGCCGTAGCCTGCAAATCGGCCGGGATGTCCTGATAGTCGAACTTCATACCCTGGCTGGCTTCGTCCCAAATGATGGCCTTCATCTTCATGAGGTCAACGACACCCTTGAAGCTGTCTTCAGCACCAATCGGCACCACCACCGGCACCGGGGAAGCGTTAAGACGCTTCTTCATCTGGTCATAAACCTTGAAGAAGTTAGCACCCGTACGGTCCATCTTGTTCACGAAGGCCAAACGGGGGACATGATACTTGTTAGCCTGACGCCACACGGTTTCAGACTGAGGCTGAACGCCACCCACAGCGCAGTAGACCATGCAAGCACCGTCCAACACGCGCATGGAACGTTCCACTTCAACCGTGAAGTCAACGTGCCCCGGGGTGTCAATAATATTGAAACGATGGGGTTCGTACTGCATTTCCATCCCACGCCAGAAAGCGGTGGTGGCAGCAGACGTAATCGTAATACCACGTTCCTGTTCCTGTTCCATCCAGTCCATGGTAGCAGCACCATCGTGAACTTCACCAATCTTGTGGTTCACACCGGTGTAGAACAGAATACGTTCAGTGGTCGTGGTTTTACCCGCGTCAATATGCGCGGAAATACCGATGTTGCGATAACGCGAAATCGGGGTTTGACGAGCCATTTAAGGTTCCTCACATTCTTTGTTGCACAGGCCAACGTATGACCCGTGCAACGAGTTAATTGATTAGAAACGGAAGTGCGAGAAGGCCTTGTTGGCTTCAGCCATACGGTGGACTTCATCGCGCTTCTTCATCGCGCCACCGCGGCCTTCAGCCGCATCAAGCAATTCACCAGCGAGACGCTGGGGCATGGACTTTTCAGAACGCTTCTTAGCAGATTCACGCAACCAGCGCATAGCAAGAGCCATACGACGGACAGGGCGAACTTCGACCGGAACCTGATAGTTAGCACCACCTACGCGGCGGGACTTAACTTCCACCAACGGACGGACGTTGTTGAGCGCGGTGTTAAACACTTCCAGCGCGTTCTTGCCAGTCTTCTCTTCGATCTGCTCAAAGGCACCGTAAACGATACGTTCGGCCACGGCCTTCTTACCATCGAGCATGATCACGTTAATAAACTTCGTAATTTCGACGCTGCCAAACTTAGGATCAGGCAGCACTTCGCGTTTCGGAACTTCGCGACGACGGGGCATAATAATTTCCTTTTCGTGTCTTCAGTCAATCCTAATCATGAAAATAAAAATGAGTGATTAGGATGTTGTTGATATGCGATCCCATATGGATCACGACTTACTCGGCTAGAGCTTTCTCTAACCGTTTGTCCACGGCGTATCGCCGCGAAATTAGCTGTTCTTCGGGCGCTTAGCACCGTACTTCGAACGAGCCTGCTTACGATCCTTGACGCCCTGCGTATCGAGGGAGCCACGAACGATGTGGTAACGCACACCAGGCAAGTCCTTCACACGACCGCCGCGGATGAGCACGACCGAGTGTTCCTGCAAGTTGTGGCCTTCACCACCAATATAAGAAATGACCTCAAAACCGTTGGTCAAACGCACCTTGGCGACCTTACGAAGAGCAGAGTTCGGCTTCTTCGGGGTCGTCGTGTACACACGCGTGCAAACGCCACGCTTCTGCGGGCAGTTCTTTAACGCGGGGCTCTTACTTTTATCGTGAGTAAGCTCACGTGGCTTGCGAACAAGCTGGTTAATAGTAGGCATAAACGTCCGTCTAAGTTAATTGAGTTTGGTCTTCCCAAACTCAGACTACAAAATATGATCCTCAACACCCGTTGGGGACTTCGTAGAACTCTCCTTTTTATCACCCTATAAAAAACCGGATGAGACCGAATGACGTGCCGAATGTCACTAAGCTCAGTCAGGAGAGTAGCGATACCCTAAGGTATCGTGCTATGCCCATCGATTGACAGGCATATCGGCAAAATTACAATCGCTCAACTTCGCCTGAAAGAGAGGGAAGTTCAACGATTTTGGGGCTTAGCTTTTTGTTACCTATTCTGCCCGAAGCGCCTAGTCTTATAGGCAAAGAGAAGAATATATAGATAGCTAAACTTCCAAAAAACAACAGATTTTCGATCAAATTCCCTACTGCTGTCAAGTGGAAGCTTGGGATTTCTTTTGTGCTTCGGAGCAATCCGAGCAGATTCATCCTAACGGTGCCCTTGAAGAAAAAGAAAAGGTCAGAGTAATGAATAGCTCTGACCTTCTCTTGTGTGAGGATGTTACGAAAAATTAGGATTCGGAATCATCTGCTTCAGCTTTCACTGGAGCGTCCGTTTTCGTTTCCTTCTTTTCCTCTTCGGCCTTCGCAGGCTGGCTAAAGGCAGCAAACGGGTCGCGCATTGGGCTGGTGACATCCAAGTTGAACGGATCGGCCGCAGCGGCTTCGATACGAGCGATTTCTTCCGCTTCGAGGCGCGCCGTCACTTCACGGTCCTTGTGTGCCTGATGGAACGCAAGCCCCGTACCAGCCGGGATCAAACGACCCACGATCACGTTTTCCTTCAAGCCACGTAAGTCGTCGCGCTTGCCCATAATGGCAGCTTCCGTCAAGACACGCGTGGTTTCCTGGAACGACGCCGCCGAAATGAAGCTGTCCGTCGACAAGGAGGCCTTCGTAATACCCAAGAGGATATTGTCGTACATGGCAGGACGTAAGCCTTCAGCGATCACGCGATCGTTTTCGTCGAGCATTTCAGAACGTTCGACCTGTTCACCCTGAATAAAGCGAGTGTCACCCGGATCGGTAATCTGCACACGGCGCAACATCTGACGAACAATCACTTCAATGTGCTTGTCGTTGATCTTCACACCTTGTAAGCGATACACGTCTTGCACTTCGTCGACGATGTAGCGAGCGAGCTCTTCGATCCCCAAGAGGCGGAGAATATCGTGCGGATCCACCGGACCGTCCACCACTTCTTCACCCTTCTGAACCACCTGACCATCGTGCACCAAGATCGTCTTATCCTTGCTCACTAAGGTTTCGTGCGAGATACCGTCACTACCCGTAATGATCAAGCGCTGCTTACCCTTGGTTTCCTTACCAAACGTCACCGTACCCGTCACTTCAGCGAGCATACCGGCGTCTTTCGGACTACGCGCTTCGAAGAGCTCAGCCACACGGGGTAGACCGCCCGTAATGTCACGCGTCTTCTGGGATTCCGTCGGAATACGGGCAAGTACTTCACCCATACCGATTTCCTGACCATCGCTCACCACGATCAAAGCCCCCACCGGAAGCTGAATCGTCACAGCGTGATCCGTGCCCGGAATCTTCACTTCGTTACCTTCGGCATCCAACAAGTGCACAACCGGACGGGTTACCCCGGCAGACTGGCCCTTGCCCGACTTCGTCGTCTTCGTGGAACGCTTCGGGTCGATCACCACCAAGCTCGAAAGCCCAGTGACTTCGTCGACCTGATTCATCACGGTCACGTTTTCGATAATATTTTCGAACTTGATCGTACCCGCGTATTCCGTAATAATCGGGCGCGTCATCGGGTCCCAATTGGCTAACTGCTGGCCGGCCTTGACTTCTTGGTCAGGACGCACTAACAGCGTAGCCCCATAAGGTACCTTATGACGTTCACGTTCACGGCCGTTTTCCGTAATGATGATTTCACCGGAACGCGAAATCACCACCAAGTCCCCCTTCGAGGACTTCACATAGCGCATCGAAGACGAGTAGCCCACGGTACCCGCAGACTTCGCTTCAACGCTGCTCGCCACGGCAGCACGAGACGCCGCACCACCGATGTGGAACGTACGCATCGTTAACTGAGTACCCGGTTCCCCAATGGACTGAGCCGCGATCACACCGACCGATTCCCCAGCATTGACCAAGGTACCACGACCCAAGTCGCGGCCATAACACTTCGCACACAAACCGTAACGGGTTTCACACGTCAGCGGCGTACGCACTTTGATCATGTCCAGACCAAGGCGATCGATCAAGTCACAAATGTCTTCGTCGATCAACGTACCACGAGCGATCACGACTTCGTGCGTATCCGGATTTTCCACATCCGTCGCCGTCACACGGCCTAACACGCGATCACGCAACGCCTGGATGACTTCACCGCCTTCCACTAAGGCACGCATTTCAACGCCGTTTTCCGTACCGCAATCGTCTTCGACGACGACCAAGTCCTGCGTCACGTCGACCAAACGACGGGTCAAGTAACCCGAGTTTGCCGTCTTCAACGCCGTGTCGGCCAGACCCTTACGGGCACCGTGGGTCGAAATAAAGTACTGCAACACGTTCAACCCTTCACGGAAGTTCGCCGTAATCGGGGTTTCAATAATCGAGCCGTCCGGTTTAGCCATCAAACCACGCATACCAGCCAACTGACGAATCTGCGCCGCAGAACCACGAGCGCCCGAGTCGGCCATCATGTAGACGCTGTTGAAGGATTCCTGACGAACCTTCTTACCATGGCGGTCAATCGTGGGTTCCGTGGACAATTCTTGCATCATCACTTTACCCACTTGGTCAGCCGTACGGCCCCAAATGTCCACCACCTTGTTGTAGCGTTCGCCCTGGGTCACAAGACCAGAAATGTACTGATCTTCGATATCCTTCACTTCTTGTTCGGCTGCACGCACTAACTGTTCCTTCTGAGCAGGAACCGTCATGTCGCCCACGCAAATCGAGATACCGGCACGCGTCGAGAGGCGATAGCCGTTATTCTTCAGCGCATCAGCAAACATTACCGTGGCACGCAATCCGCACTTACGGAAGCAACGGTTGATCAAGCGCGCAATTTCCTTCTTCTTCAAGGTGACATTCAATTCCTTGAAGCTCATCCCTTCCGGGAGAATTTCGGACAAGAGAGCACGACCCACCGTCGTTTCGTAACGAACGACCTTTTCCGTCTTTTCGCCCGTTTCCTTATTCAACTCGTATTCTTTAATACGAACCGTACAACGGGTCTGTAATTCGACAACCTTGTTGTCCCACGCACGCTGCACTTCGGCCACGTCCGCGAAGAACATCCCTTCACCCTTACCGTTGATCTTTTCACGGGTGGCGTAGTAAAGCCCCAACACCATGTCCTGGGAAGGCACAATCGAAGGATCACCGTTAGCCGGGAAGAGCACATTGTTCGAAGCCATCATGAGGCCACGAGCTTCTAACTGCGCTTCCAAGGAAAGCGGGACGTGAACAGCCATCTGGTCACCGTCAAAGTCAGCGTTAAAGGCTGCACACACCAACGGGTGCAACTGTAACGCCTTCCCTTCGATCAACTTCGGTTCGAAGGCCTGAATCCCCAAACGGTGCAACGTCGGAGCACGGTTCAACATCACCGGATGTTCGTAAATCACTTCTTCCAGAATATCCCACACCACGGGATCCTGGTTGTCGACCATCTTCTTGGCGGCTTTCGGCGTCGACGCGAGACCACGCAACACCAGCTTGTTGAAGATGAACGGCTTAAAGAGTTCCAAAGCCATTAACTTCGGCAAACCGCACTGATGCAAGCGCAATTCCGGACCCACCGTAATCACGGAACGACCCGAATAGTCCACACGCTTACCTAACAAGTTCTGACGGAAGCGACCACTCTTACCCTTGATCATGTCAGCCAAGGACTTCAACGGACGCTTGTTTGCGCCCGTCATGGCCTTACCACGACGACCGTTGTCTAAAAGCGAGTCAACGGCTTCTTGGAGCATGCGCTTTTCATTGCGGATAATGATGTCCGGCGCCTTAATTTCCAATAAGCGCTTCAAACGGTTGTTACGGTTGATGACACGACGATAGAGGTCGTTCAAGTCGGAAGTCGCAAAACGACCACCGTCCAAGGCCACCAACGGACGTAAATCCGGCGGCAACACCGGCAAGACCGTCATAATCATCCATTCGGGCTTAATACCGGAGCGTTGGAAGCCTTCGAGCACCTTCAAACGCTTGGCATATTTCTTGATCTTGGCGTCAGAGTTCGTGTCACGCAGCTCGTTACGCAAGCGTTCGACTTCACCGTCGATGTCAATGGTTCGGAGCAATTCAGCAATCGCTTCCGCCCCCATCATGGCCGTGAATTCGTCGCCATACTCAGCTGTCTTCTGAACGAAATCTTCTTCCGTCAACAGCTGACCACGGTTCAACGGGGTAAGACCCGGATCAATCACGACATACGCTTCGAAGTAAAGGACGCGTTCGATATCACGTAACGGGATATCCAACACCATGCCCATACGGCTCGGCAGGCTCTTTAAGAACCAAATGTGCGCAACCGGACTCGCCAAGTCGATGTGACCCATACGTTCACGACGAACCTTGGAGAGCGTGACTTCAACGCCACATTTTTCACAAATCACCCCGCGGTTCTTCAAACGCTTGTACTTACCGCACAAGCATTCGTAGTCTTTCACTGGCCCGAAAATCTTGGCACAGAAAAGACCGTCGCGTTCAGGTTTCTGAGTACGGTAGTTGATCGTTTCAGGTTTTTTCACTTCCCCGTAAGACCAAGCATGAATCTTTTCAGGGCTCGCCAATCCAATACGGATGGCGTCAAAATGATCTTCCGTCTGAACCTGACTGAAAATATCGTTAAGCGGCATTCTCATCGCTTAATTCCTCTTAGTTCTTAACGAGGTCGATGTCGATACCCAACGACCGGATTTCTTTAACCAACACATTGAAAGATTCAGGCATACCTGCTTCAATCTTGTGATCACCCTTGACGATGTTTTCGTAAACCTTCGTACGGCCAGCAACGTCGTCGGACTTCACCGTCAACATTTCTTGCAACACATACGAGGCGCCGTACGCTTCAAGAGCCCACACTTCCATTTCACCGAAACGCTGACCACCGAACTGGGCCTTACCGCCCAACGGCTGCTGCGTCACTAAGGAGTACGGACCGGTCGAGCGAGCGTGCATCTTATCGTCAACCAAGTGATGCAACTTCAGGTAGTGCATGTAACCCACCGTCACAGGACGTTCAAACATTTCGCCCGTACGACCGTCATAGAGATGAGCCTGAGTCTTCGCCGGGGTCAACTCAAGACGCTTGGCTTCTTCATCAGGGAAGGCCAAGTCAAGCATCATGCGGATCTGATCTTCCGTCGCACCGTCGAACACCGGGGTAGCAAACGGCATACCGTTCTGCAGATTACGAGCCATCGCCAGCAATTCTTCATCAGTCAAGCTGTCGAG
>CAJJMF010000109.1 GCA_905192805.1 uncultured Sutterella sp.
ATGTGTCTCATGCTAATGGCCTTTTTCTTGCGTGATCGATTGATTGGCGTACTAAGACCCACTGCCGGGGTTCTACTTACCAATCTGTCCCTCCTTTTCGTTCCGGCTGGGGTAGGGATGATGCGTCAAGGCGATCGTTTTATGCACGAAGGGTTGGCAATTTTTGCCGTCATCCTCCTCTCAAGCATTATCACTATGCTGGTCACTGCCTATACCATCATTCTTGCGCAAAAACTCTTAAAAATTAAGGAAGACTAACCATGTTCCATTCCCTCAAAGATGTCTATGCGCACATCCAAGGCAATCCCGCCGTATGGATTGCCCTGACACTGTGTGCCTTCATTTTTGGACAATGGGTCTTCAAGAAAGCCAAATTTAACCCTCTTCTGAGTCCGATTATCGTCGCTGTCGTGAGCATTATCGCTGTGTTAATGCTCTTTCATGTCCCGTACGAGCAGTACTTTGCTGGTGCGCAATTTATTCACTTCTTGCTAGGTCCTGCCACCGTCGCTTTGGCGGTGCCCATTTATGAGCAACGCCGACGCCTCGCGAAACTCTGGCTACCGTTAGCGATTGGGATTCTCGTTGGTAGTGCGGTTGCTATTTTGTCGGTACTGCTACTCGGTTGGCTCTTTGGTTTGAGCTCTCAGACACTCATTTCCATGATTCCAAAGTCGGTCACAACACCGATTGCTATGGGGGTGTCGGAAACCTTGGGAGGTTTGCCTGATCTCACGGCGGTATTTGTGGTGATTACCGGGATTTCGGGCTCCATTATCGGTCGCGCCGTTTTACGATTCGGCCATGTTCGAGCCGACCACGTCTTAGGGGTCTCCATGGGGCTAACCGCCCACGGGATGGGTACAAGTGCCTCGTTTCAAGTCTCTGAAAAAGCGGGCGCGTTTGCTGGCTTAGCAATGGGGTTAAGCGGTGTTGCCACGGCTTTCTTGGCCCCGCTCTTAGCCATCCCCATTTTAAAGTTAATGGGCATGTAGTCTCTCTCGCAATGGATAGTGAAACGGGCGATTCTCCTCTTGAAGAATCGCCCGTTTCGTTTTACTGAGCCTATACTCGACTCGTTACTCGCTTAATGTGCAAAGACGTAGGGTGAGAGAAGGCTACATACCAACACCACCACGATAACCCCGATGATATTCAAGAAGAACCCAGCCTTCACCATATCACCGATCTTTAAGCGTCCCGTACCGAACACAATAGCATTCGGGGGTGTAGCCACTGGCATCATGAACGCACAGGAAGCAGCGATCGCCGTCGTGACCAACAAGCCTTCTGGAGCAATCTTCAAGCTATCAGCAGCCGCTGCAATAAGCGGCATCATCGTCGCAGCCAGCGCGGTGTTGGACGTCACTTCGGTCGCAAACGTCACCAAAGTAGCCACGCCCGCCATCATAGCAACTTCACCCGTGCCAGCCAAGATTGAGGCCTGGGCACCGATGAGCGCTGCCGCCCCCGTTTTCTGGATCGCAGCAGCCATCGTTAAGCCACCACCGAACAGAAGCAACACATCCCAAGCCACCACATCCTTGGTCGAATTCCAATCCAAGGCGTGGATCCCACGCTTAATATCCACTGGGATCATGAAGAGCACCAACCCAGCACCCATCGCAATCACCGTATCCGAAAGGGCCTTAAAGGGCTTTTGTCCACCAAAATCCAACCCACGGATCGCTGGACCAAACACCCACAAGAGGGCAGCGCACAAGAACACCGCTAAGACGATTTTTTCACCGCGACTCATGGGCCCGAGCTTTTTGAGTTCTTTACGAACCCATTCACGCCCCCCTGGAATAGCATTGAGCTTGGAGGGGAACAGAACTCGGGTCAACAATAAATAGGCCACTGGTAACAAGAGGAGTGTCACAGGTAAACCGAGCTCCATCCATTGCACAAACGTAACCGGTTCATGGTAGGTCTGTTCAACGAAACGCGCATAAATCCCGTTAGGAGGCGAACCAATCAAGGTGGCCATCCCACCGATGGAGGCTGAATACGCAATCCCCAGCAATACCGCGACACCAAAGTTGCGTTCGTCCGGGGAAATTTCAGGGGAATCTTGCGTAGAGCGAATAACCCCCATCACAGCGACCGCAATCGGCACCATCATGGCAGCTGTCGCCGTGTTGGATACCCAAGCCGACAAGAAACCCGTTGCCACCATCAAGCCTAAAACCATCTGATTGGGCTTCGTCCCAAAAAGGGTCAACATGGTGAGCGCAATACGACGGTCAAGGTGCCAACGATGAATGGCTGCCGCTAACAAGAACCCCCCTAAGAAGAGGAAAATGGTTCCCGAGGCGTAGTTGGTCATTGCCGCCGAAGCCGTCGTGATATTAAAGAGTGGATAAACCACCAGAGGGATCAATGCCGTTGCCGCAATAGGCAAGGCTTCCGTGAACCACCATACAGCCATCCAGACTGTCACAGCCAAACAGGCTTTCCCCGCATAAGCGAAGGCCACCGTTTTCCCGGCTGCATCTTGATAGCTGTCAGGCAACAAATAGAACGTCAGTAATCCCAAAAGCGGACCGAGGATCAGAGCGTATACTCGCCCCTTCATGGATAATCCGCCAATTTCAATATTGGATTCCGTCATGGAGCCTCCGTTGTTATAGTCATGCCCTTGCTTACCAAAGGTAAAGAAAGGGGTTTGGATTGATAATAATCAACCAAAAATGCGAATTCAACGAAGATATTCCGTGAAACTTCCCTAGGTAATTACAAATAATTTCCACATTATGGAAATTATTTTTGCTTTTTTGAAAAAATAAGGGAGAACCCTTATGAGCGTTCTCCCTGCGTGTAATCCCCTTGGATTAATTTTCAGTACTCCCAAAAGGGAATTTGATATATATTTAATTTCTATTGGCCTAATAGTTTATAAACAACCTCAGCGCAACGCCCTTCTTGACTGGTTCCCAGCCCCAAACCGATCGGGCGAGGAAGGTAGGTTGTTTTCCCTTCTTGCGAAAAACGGCGAACAAGATTACCCCACATCACGCCATGTTCATCCAACGCGTGGATGCGTGATTCCCACGGAGATAAGCGCGCCAACAATTCATTTTTAAGCACTCGGGATTTACGACCCTCATAGATCCGTGTAACAACCGTGTCTCCCACTGTCCCTTGCGTAGCAAAATAGCGATGCAAAGGATCGGCACGGCTTTCTTCGGTAGCAAGGAGCGCCGTTCCTAACATCACGCCTTGAGCTCCGATCTGACGAATCCAAGCGACTTGTTCCGACGCATAAATCCCTCCAAGGGCAATAACTGGCAAGCCAGTAGCCTGCACCACACGGGGCAACAACGTCAGTAGACCAATCTCTGGTTCATCTGCCTCTTCAAAAGAAAAACGTACCCCAGACGCATCCCCGCCCTGAACGATAAGTGCCTGGGCACGGGCTGACCGTAACACTTTGGCCTCTTTGAGCGAAGTGCACACCGCCATATTTAAAATGCCTTCCTCGACTAACCGGTCCTCTTCGGGTTCACGAAACCCACCAAAAAGAGCAATCATCGCTGCTGGACGTTGTGCAATCGCCGCCTCAAAGCGCTCTTGATAAGTAGTCGTTTCGACAAGTCCAAAGAAATTGTCCGCATCACGCTCAACACTATCCGGCAAGCCAAACTCGCTTAACAGACCAGCTTCTTTGAGAATCGAAAAAACTTCCTCACTTCCTTCATAGGTCATCGGACTTTCCCGCACATCTAAAGCAATAGCAAATGGACGGGACGTACGTTGTCGTACTTCATCACAAAATTGACCTAACGTTTCGGGAGACATCCGGTAGGCCGGAACCACCCCGAGACCGCCAGCCTCAGAGACGGCAGCAACCAATTCCGGTCCAAAGACTCCCGAAAGGGGAGCATTCATCAAGATTGGTTGCGTATCCGCATGGGGAAAAACTGAGCAAAAAAGCTTGTCCTTCGTCATAATGTAGAATTCCTCAAAGGAAGTAAATCGTGGAAGGCATTGTACAAAGTTCTTGTCAATGCCTCCTTATGTTTTTGGAAAGTGCATGGGATGCACGCCAAAGGTTGAGAATACATGTCAAAACAAAGAGTCGTGGTCGGGCTCTCCGGTGGGGTCGATTCCTCAGTGAGCGCCTGGCTGTTAAAAGAACAGGGCTATGAGGTGATTGGCCTGTTCATGAAAAACTGGGAAGATGACGACGACAGTGAATACTGTTCATCGCGTCAGGACTTTATCGATGCCAGCAGTGTGGCCGACGTAATCGGCATCGATATTGAAGCGGTCAACTTTGCGAAAGAATATAAAGAACGCGTTTTCTCAGACTTTTTGCGTGAATACAACGCGGGTCGTACGCCCAACCCTGACATTCTCTGCAATGCAGAAATTAAATTTCGGGCATTCCTCGACCATGCGATGGCCATGGGGGCGGACCTCATCGCCACGGGACACTATGCACGCGTACGTCATACCGACAACGGCGTTCAGTTGTTGCGCGGTGTTGACCCCGGTAAGGACCAAAGCTACTTTTTGCATCGATTAACACAGGAGCAAATCTCCCGTGTACTGTTCCCAGTCGGAGACCTTCACAAAACGGAAGTGCGTCGCATTGCTGATCAATTAAAGTTACCCAATGCGAAAAAGAAAGATTCCACTGGCATTTGCTTTATCGGTGAGCGTCCGTTCCGTGAATTTTTGTCACGCTATCTCCCAACGCACCCGGGTCCCATTAAAACACCGGATGGAAAAGTCGTCGGAGAACATATCGGACTCTCGTTTTATACACTCGGCCAGCGTAAAGGTATCGGTGTCGGCGGGATGCGTGATTCAACGGGCGAGCCGTGGTTTGTGGCAAAGAAAGACCTTAAAACCAACACCCTTTGGATTTGCCAAGGTCATGACCATCCTTGGTTACTCTCACACGAGCTCACGGCGGTACACCCAAGTTGGATTCAGGGAGTGGCCCCTAACCTTGACGAGCCCATCACCGTGAAGACGCGTTACCGTCAAACCGATGGAGCGTGCGAATTGCGTGCGCTCAATGAGGAAGCGTTCACGCTTGGCTTTACCGAGCCACAGTGGGCAGCTACGCCAGGGCAAAGTGCCGTACTCTACCAAGGCGATGTGTGTCTTGGGGGTGGATTCATCGATCAGGTGAAACGTTAAACTCACCCGCTCAAGGAAAAGGGGAACCCATTAGCAGATTCCCCTTTTTTTGCTAGCCTAGCACACCACATGATCCGCCTCAGGCGTCACACGAAGCGCTCAGAGACTTCCTCGACCTTAGTAGAACATCCAACGCCATCCCGCATTAAAGTCCCAGCTACGCGTCAAGTCATTACCAAAGCGATACTCCGCATCAATATAGGCGTAGGTGTTGCGCCCAATCGCATGCTGGAAGCCCAAACCCACATCAAACCAGTTACCTTGATGGGTTAGGCGCACTTCCTCCCCATCGGGACCCGTGGTTTTGTCCGTGACACGTAAGCGTTGCTTGCCACTCCACTCACGTAACCAATCGGCCTTGAGGTAGGCTTCGCCCGACTGGTCTTCCCCTAAATGACGTCCCAGACGGAATCCGAGACGAGACACCACAGAGTTCAAACGGTTCTGTCCAACCAGACTGCCTTGGTTGGTCCAGTAGTCACCCCCCGAGATCCTCGTGTGCTGAAGTTGAGCTTGAGGTTCAAAGAACCAAGGGGAACCGTCCTTTGCTAACTCGCGTCCCACCTCTAAAGAGATCCCGTAGGCATGGTTATGGAAATCCCCCGATACCCACTTACCCGAGTGATTAACGATATCGAAGCGGTGCGCTAAACGCCCCCATTTGGCCACGGCGTCCCAATACCAGCCACTCTCACCCAACCACGTCGTGTAGGCGGTCAAGCCCACGCGATTCGCCTCGCCGTCCCCACGGATAGACTCGTAATCGGTGTTGCCATCACGATAGTCGATCGCCAGTCCGAAGAGTCGTTGCCCATCGCTCTCATGACGGGCGTAGTCGTAACCCACTTGATAGGTGGTGTTACTGGAGCTGAAGTCACCGTTACCCGTATCGGTTCCTAAACTCGAATGGCGCAAACGAATCCAAAGACCGTTTTCACCCTCACGACTCATGCGACGCTCACCCAAGCGCTTATTCAAGCGATCCAACTCAATGGACTGCCAATAAAGACTGCGGGCCGTGCCTAACACCACCTGTCCACCTTCGGAAACTTCCACGATGGGTTTGGCTAAGTACCAGTTGAGTCCCTCGGAAAACTGGGTATCGACCCATTGGGCACCAGGCTTAAAAGCACTCCCCTCGTTGTAATCGGCGTTATCAGGATTCGTCGCGTCGTAGGCTTCATGTTCGACTTGGTAGTGGATGTTATTAAAGCCTTCATCCACACTTTCAACGGTGAAGAGGGTGGGGTTATCAACCCTACCCGTCGTCGCAAACCGTAACCCTTCCAAGGACGCTGGATCCACCCCTTCCGGAATCACCGCATCGATCGTAAAGTGAGCGTCCGTTGCGTTTTCAATGGTCTTGAAGTAGAGCATGTTGCCCTGAGTATGATCGGAGTTAAATAACAGGCGGAAGGTCCCGCCCGTCCCTTGAAGGGTGTCCACATAGATAGAGCCCCCAGCATCGCGGGTGAGATCGACCACACTGGTGAGCATAGCTCGAGAGCGAGCCTTGGGTGTTTCAAAGGCTAACGTCGAGAAGGAGGATTTGCCACGGCTCACCCACGTCCCACCTGACATCGTGACGGAGAGTTTGCCAGATTCCGTGACGATCACAGGAGAATCCTCAGCGGAGGTAAAGGGGGCCAGATGCGTGAGGGTTACTGGACTCGTTGCACCCTCGCCTTCCTCAGCCGTATCGGTTGCAGCACCGCTTTGCGCTTCGTCCTCAGAGCTTGCTGCTAAAGCGGCGCCCGCGTCAGTCGCCTCACTGGTATCTTCAGAGATACTCTCCTCGGGAGCTGCTTCCTTGATATCTAACCAATCGTCCCCCATCCCTTCCCATATCGAGCCTGGGGTAAGGGTGAGCGCAATTTCAGCCCCGTTGACCGCTAAGGCATCCCCATAAAAGGCTAAGGCACCCCGTTGTCCTGCCGAGATGCTTGAGGGCTGCTCTTTGCCTTGCCCTTGCGCTAGCATTGTCCCTGCGATGGTGTACTGCGCATCAGCCAAGGTGAGCGAACCACCGTTATAGACATACAGAGCCGCCGCATCGGTGAGGTTAGTGATACGGGTATCGGCATAGCCCTGATAGGTGTTCTCACCCCCGACGGTTGATCGGGTTCTCAATTCCCCATTTAAGCCGCTCAAGTCAATCGTCGTGCCGTTCACAGAGAAGGCAGAACGATAGACCGTCCAAGGGGTTTCAAGGCCCTTTTCTTCGGCGTAATTTTCCACCACCAAGGTTGTTTGCCCTTTTTGTGACGGGTCTAGCAATTCCAACTGCGCACCGTTACCTTGCTTATCTTGGGTGAAATACGCCCAGCCATCCAATCGATGGGTCCCTCCCCCAAGCTTGACCGTACCCCCTTTCAAATACAAATACGCTTTAGCTTCCCCCGGGGTGCGACTTTCAATTTTGCCGCCGTTTTGAGCGTTTAAAACCAGTTGTCCTTTCCCTTGAACATAGACGTACGGTTCCTCATTTTCCCCCGTAATCCTATACTCCGTCGTATCGAGGACTAACGATGAGCCTTCATCCTCGACATAAATACTGCCTCGGGCTGTCAAGGTGGGGGTGTGTACTTCCGTCACCCCAGCCGATGCCACATTAAATGATTGGTTGTTATAGGTTCCGTTTTCATTGACCAAAAAAGAGCCCTTGGCTTCGATGTTGAGGTGCGCTTTATCTTCGGAATACACCGTCCCATACACCTCAACCTTGTTTCCCTCAACCTTCAGCTTCGCCGCACGTTCGACCGTCATCCCCATCGTGGCCTCTCCGCCTTGGGTACCGATCGTGACGTCCCCTTGTTTCGCTTGAATCAACCCTTCACCATGCCGATAGATCACGGCATCGTGCCAAGTGCTAGGTCCATGATGCAAGATCGAAATATTGCCCTCCTTGGAAATCAGGTTAAACGTACCCTTGCTTCTGAATCGGATACTGTGAATCAACATATCACCACGGGTGGTCAAAGTCGCAGTGTTGAGGGGCTCTGCTGGATAGTCTTTTAGCGCAGATACATACGTGTTATAACTTTGAACGGCACCGCCGACCTCTAAAGTGTCGGCATTCACCTCGAGTGTACCGCCGTTGGTATTGAGAATTTGAGTGGTCGCGTTGAGGTGCCCCTTGATCGTGTAGTGAGCCTCACTCGCATCATTTTTCAAGGAGTCCAAGGTCATGTCCTGCGCAGTGAGTTGCATCGTGGAGGATCGACCCATATTGAGTTCTCCCCCAGCAAGATTCATGTTTCCCGTTAAGTTCACCGTGGCTTTCGTTCCCCGTAAGATAAAGCCGTTGAGAGGACGCTTGGTTTCAAAGATTTCGGTGGTGAAATTCTTGGCGTTAAGCGTAAGAATGATGCCTGGATTCGCTTCCAGCGCCTGACCGCTCTGGTGTTTGGCAACCGTTAAATCAAAACCCGTTGCCTCCAGATTGACCACTTTGGTCGTTGAGGGATCTCCTTTTTTAATCTCGAGAGAAATGGGGTCCACATGATTGTCATCGGCATTCCAAGTCTTTGAGTCGGTAATCTCGCCTACCGCAGACTGGGTGGCAAACGTAGCCATTATGGCTAAAACGAGTGTGCTAATTCGAGGGAC
>CAJJMF010000110.1 GCA_905192805.1 uncultured Sutterella sp.
TGATTTTAGTCAATAAATTTGTCCTGTTAGGGATCTAGTTTCCGGGAGTTCAGGAAGTATAGCGATGAAACGCCAGCTTTTTTGACGCCTCCATGGGGAGGGCTCGAGAAGGTGGCGCGTAATGATCGCCTCTTTTCATTGATTGATTGATTGACTGATTGATAGTAGAAGGCTTCCTATGACAAAAAAAACACAGACCTTGCTCACTGTTGAAGAGCTTTTACGTATGCCAGAAGCGGATTACATGTCCGAGCGCCAATTGGCTTTTTTCAAGAATCGCTTAGAAAGTATGGCAGAAGAACTCAAAAATAATGCCAGTCAAACCGCGGAAGCCATGCGTGAACATACCGTTGTTGCGGATATCACCGACCGTGCCAGCATTGAAGAAGAGCATGCACTGGAGTTACGTAAACGCGATCGTGAACGTAAGTTGCTCATGAAAGTTCAGGCGGCTTTGCGTCGGATTGAAACGGGGGATTATGGCTGGTGTGAAGAAACGGGAGATCCCATTGGGGTGGCTCGTTTGTTAGCACGTCCGACCGCAACCTTATCCGTTGAAGCACAAGAGCGTCGCGAAATGCGTCAAAAAATGTTTGGCGACTAAACGAACAATTCGTTCGCAAACCTATCGAGCAAAGAAAACTCTCTGTCTTCTCTTGCTTTAGGGGGGATTTGTCCTTCAGAATGAGAGCTTCGTATGAGGCTCTCTTTGATTTGTGGTGACGGTACAGTCGGGCACATTGACGGAGGGGCCTTGCTTGTTTGATGACTGAAAGCCGAGACAAGATGATTCAAAATTGGTTTTTGGATCTCGACGACACCCTCTACGAGGCGAGTGGAGGGATGTTAAAAGAAATCCACCTCAGAATGAATGCTTTTATTGCCCGAGAATTACGGATGTCGCTAGACGAAGCCTCCGCACTACGTACGCATTTTTGGACGACCTATGGCTGTACGTTCATTGGGCTTTGGCACCACTACCATATCGATCCCGTGGTTTTTTTGACCGAGACCCACGATTTTGATCCATCCCCGTATATCCATTATGATGGCAATCCGGTTTTGGATGTCCGTCGACTCTCGGGGAAAAAGATTATTTTCACCAACGGCCCTCAGACGTATGCCCAGAAGGTCATTTCCTTGTTGGGACTTGAGGCAGAGTGTGATGAGGTGATCTCGTGTTTTGAGATGAAGCTCTTTGGGGATTGGCGTCCTAAACCCAATCGTTCGGTGCTGATTAACCAATGCCAACGTTTGGGACTCAAACTGCATCAGACGGCCTTAGTTGATGACACGCCGCTCAATTTAAGCGTGGCGAAATCGGTGGGGATGCAAACGGTCTGGTGTACGGGCTACCGTTTTAAGCATAAACGTCTCACGCATCGTCGTCCCTATGCTTACGTGGACTATCAAGTGCCCCATATCCGAGAATTGTGTCGCTTGCCACAAAAACCCCGTACCGATGAAGCGCCCAGTCGTCTTAAACGCTTTGCGAATCGACGACAGGAGACCACTTAGCGTGATCAAATGTGATATCCAATCCTGAAAATACCTAGAGGGTTAGAGTGAAACGATTTTTTAACTTTATCTATAACGTACAGCGCGTGCTTTTGGTCGGGATTTTCTGGGGCATCGTCATTGGTTTAGCCATTATGCTGGCGAAACAGTTACGTCATCCCACCCTAACGGGGCCGGCGTTATTACAAATCCGACTCGATGGTGAGGTGGTTGAGACGCGCGATGACACCCAACAGAGTATGCTCATGCAGCTCTTGGGCATGGGTGACGTTCAGAGTAATGCGATCCTTTTACGGGATATCCAAGATGCGCTGAAATTAGCTGCTCAAGATGATCGCATCCAAGGCGTGCTGCTCAACCTTCAAGGGCTCAATAAAGTCGGATTGAGCACAGCCGACGAGATTGGTAAAGCGCTCGATGGGTACCGTGCCCGATCGAAAAAGTCGGTATGGGTGTGGGCACCCACTTATAGCCAGTCCCAATATGCAATCGCTGCCCATGCGGACCATGTGAGTTTGCATCCGATGGGGGAGGTTGATCTTAAGGGGTTATCCTCGACGGCACTTTATTGGGGTAAAACGATTAAGTCGCTAGGGATTGGCGTGGATGTGCATAAAGCGGGGGCTTATAAGAGTGCTCCCGAGGTTTTTGTAGCCGAGGAGCCGAGTGCGGCGACGCTAGAAGCTCAAAAAAGTTTTATGAATGCGGCTTGGCAGACATTCTCTCAACGTATCGAAGAGACGCGAGGCCTCAAGCCCGGGGCCGTCAACGAGTTATTAGGGTCGTTGCCGAGTACGGTCGATGAGCACAAAACGGTAGCGGATGTTTTCAAGAGCGCTCGCTTTATTGACGCTCTCGATACGATGGAGGCGTTTTGGCAAAAGTTAGTCAAGCAATACAGTCCGAGCAAAAAGGAAGAGGACTTAATGTTTGTAACGCTCGACGACTACCTCTCACTATTTGAGCCCGTCACGACGCTCACAGCGGATGGGGTCATGGTTTTGAGTGCTGAAGGTGAAATCAGTTCCGAGAGCAACGGGGGGATCAATCCCTCCTTGATTGGGGAACGACTCGAAGCGATTCGTAAAGATCCTCATGTCAAAGCGCTTGTCTTACGGCTCAATACGCCTGGGGGTGAGGCGCTCGCGTCCGAACAGATCCGTAATGATTTGATGACTGTAGCCGAAAAGATGCCGGTGATTATCTCGATGGGGGATGTGGTTGCTTCTGGTGGCTATTGGATTGCGAGCGCGGGTCAGAAGATTGTGGCGAATCACAATACAATCACTGGCTCGATTGGTGTCTTTGCCCTTAGCTTTAATGCGTCGGGCTTGATGGAGCGTTATGGGGTTGGACGAGGGGGCTATAAGACATCGGCTCTCGCCGACAAAGGACGGGTCTGGATGGCTCCTAACCCAGAGGTTCGACAAATGATTGACGCTGGGGTGAATAATACCTATTGGCGCTTTAAGAGCCTCGTTTCAGAAAGTCGGCATATGACGATGGACGCTGTTGAGGCGGTTGCCCAAGGCCGTGTGTGGATGGGGTCACAGGCCGTACAAATTGGGTTAGTGGACAAATTGGGCGGACTCTCTGAAGCGATTATCCTTGCTAAACTTCAAGCAAAACTACCCGAAGATGCTCAAGTCCTTTATGACGATGTGTCAGAGCGCGATTGGCGCTCACGTCTACGAAAGGCATTTGGACGCTTCTGGAGTCAGTCGGCATTAGCCGAACTGGTGCCACTGGGATCCCCCTGGAGCGAAGAATCATTCGTGACGGGTCGTCCGTTAGTTTGGGCTCCTATAGAATCATCGTTTTGATAGACTCAGGTGACGTCATACAAAGGAATAGAAAAAGAATGGCTACTACCAACACAGACAAGGCAGTGAAATTGACGCGTCGGGATGAGTTTTTGCAAAAGCTCGTTGAGCTACTGGAAACCAACCCTCAGGAGCGCATCTCAACGGCAATTCTGGCACGCGCCTGTGGTGTAAGTGAGGCGGCGCTTTATCGCCAATTTAGCAATAAAGCCGAGATGTACGATCAACTCCTCAACTTTATCGATGACTCCCTTTTAGGGGTACTGAAAACGATTCGAGAAAGCACAACGCATGATTCGGTCGCCAAAATTTTGGCGATGATGAATGTGCTGTTGGAGTATGTCGAAGTGAATAAAGGGTTGGCGCGTATTCTGACAGGACATGCCTTGACGGGGGAAGATCCCCGACTGCTTGAGCGGTTACGTCAGATTCATACCAAAATTGAAAACATGCTCAAACAGGCGTATAAAGACGCGATTCTCGAACGTCGTTTCCCTGCAGACTTCAATGCGGCTGGGCGGGCAGAATTGGTCTATGGCTTCATTGTGGGGCGTTGGCTTCATTTTGTCATGAGTAACTTCACCACACGAGCAGCGGGGATTTCGCCACTCGTTTTAGCCCCCTTTACGTTACCCTAAACGGGTTCGGATCCACGGCTCAAAAAACTCCCAGCACCGTTTGGCACTGGGAGTTTTTCGTCTGGGTGTTACTTCGTTTCAGACTTGGCCTTATCAGAATCTTTGGATTCTTTCTTTGCCTCTTCATCGGCTTTTTTCGCCGCTTCCGTCTTTTTGAGTTTTTCGACGATCTTGCGAGGTTTACCGCGGTATTGGGAAACCTCAACGGGCTTACCTGTCAAGAAGTTGACGGCCTGCTGTAACTGCCAATCCTTCTCGTCGCCCATGGTGTATTGGTAGTCCGGTACGGTGCCATCATCACCATCGTAGGGCAAGTCATCCTTACTCGTGTCGTTTTCATCCTTGTTCGTCAAATGGCGCTTCAAGTCCGATTCACGGATCTGGAAGGATGGAAAATTGCCTTTAGGGGTATCATCGATGTAGAGATCGGGTTCAATCCCCTTGGCCTGAATCGAGCGTCCCGACGGTGTGTAGTAACGAGCGGTCGTAAGTTTCACCCCCACCGTCTTATCTCCCGTTTTCATCGGGAGAATGGTCTGAACAGACCCTTTACCGAACGAGCGGTTACCGAGCAACGTGGCGCGGTGATAGTCTTGCAGAGCACCCGCGACAATCTCCGATGCCGATGCCGATGCGGAGTTAATCAACACAACCAACGGAACATCTTTGGCTTTGGCTGTTAACCCTTTCAAGATATCGGTATTGTTGCCCTGAAGGAAATAGTCTTCAGGCGTGACGCGGAAAGAGTAGTTAGAGTCTTGCGTACGGCCCTTGGTGGACACGACTTCAGAGTCGGCAGGTAAGAAAGCGCCTGCCACCGCAATGGCGGCCTGTAAGACACCACCCGGGTCATTGCGCAAGTCAAGGATTAACCCTTTCAACGAGTTTTCACTGGCTAACTTATTCAGGTTTTCTACTAAGTCCGGACCCGTACGTTCCTGGAACTGAGAAATACGGATATAGCCGATGCCGTCGTTGAGTTTCTTCATTTTCACCGACTTCACTTTGATGATGGCACGGGTCAGCTTGAAGGTGAGTGGCTTGTTGACCCCCTTGCGAGCAATCGTCAATTCAATGCTGGTATTGGGCTCACCACGCATCATTTTGACCGAAGCATCAAGCGACTGATCGTCGGTGGTGACACCATTAATCTTCGTGATGATATCGCCAGGGCGAATG
Source organism: uncultured Sutterella sp. (assembly GCA_905192805.1). Taxonomy (GTDB): domain Bacteria; phylum Pseudomonadota; class Gammaproteobacteria; order Burkholderiales; family Burkholderiaceae_F; genus Sutterella. Next base: position 5,159 of record CAJJMF010000110.1, read on the forward strand.
CCAGCACGGGCAGCAGGTGTTTCGTCAATCGGGGAGACAACTAAGACCCCTGCGCTGTCCTTGGTGACTTCGATCCCTAACCCCCCAAAGGAACCTTGGGTGGTCTCCGTCATATTTTTGTACCCTTTCTCATCCAGAAATTCGGAGTGAGGGTCCAATCCGCTCACCATGCCTTTGGCGGCATTGAGCATCAAATCTTTGTCTTCAACACTATCAACATAGTAGGCCTTAATGGCATTAAAGGCTTTGGCGAATTGCTGAACTTCAGCAATCGGGATCCCACTGTCTTTTTCTGCATAAGCGGTGAGACCGTATGTCGAAGCGACCCCAATCGTCAAACCGAGGGTCACTAAAGAAAAGGAACGAAATTTACTCATTATGTGTTTTGGGGAGTTTGGTTTGCATTGGGGGAAAGCCCCCGAAAACGATACAGACTACACAGATTAGCGTGATAGCCAAGGCATGGGATTGATAGGTTTCCCATTGTGACGTAGTTCAAAGTATAAACCTGCTTGGGTATTTCCACCAGAAGAGCCCACAGTGCTAATTGTTTCGCCTTGTTTTACGCTATCGCCCACTTGTTTGATGAGCGTTTCGTTGTTGCCATAAACGGATAAATACCCTTTGCCGTGATCGATGATGATCAGGTTGCCGTAGCCACGTAACCAGTCAGCGTATACAACACGACCGTCGGCACAGGCGACGACTTCGGTGCCTTCGGGGGCTTCATACTGAAGTCCCTGCCAGGTATTGCCATGACCGCGCGCACTACCAAAACTGGCGACTAAGGCCCCTTTCACTGGACGCGCCAAACGCGTGCCTAAGCCTTTAAGCTCTTGGTTGCCGGGTTGTTCGCGAACCGGGGTGCGTTCGGGCTCTTGCTCCTCAGGTTCAGGGGCAGGAGTTTTTTTATTGGCGGTTTCTTTTTCGCGTTGCGCACGAGCGCGAGCTTCTTGCTGAGCTTTCTGGCGAGCTAAGCGCTCTTGACGTTCTTTTTCTTCTCGGGCTTTACGCTCTTCAGCCTGCTTGCGAATTTGTTCTTCAATGGTGTTGACGAGGTTCGCTAAGCGCACCTGGTCCTTTTTCAGACGATCAATTTGATTTTGCTGGGATTGAATTTCGGCACCAAGTTTCGATAATGCCCGTTCACGATCGCGTTTTTCTTTGATCAAAATTTGTCGCTGCTCTTCTTCTGCCCGTTTAATTTTCAAGAGTTCTTCTTGTTGAGACTGATGCTCTGCCGTCACGTTACGGATCTGAGTCTGTTCGTTCGTGAGCGATTGCAGCTGCTTTTGTTGTGCGAGCGTGAGATAACGCATCATCGCGTTGTCACGATAGATCTCGTTCGGGTTTTGGCCATTGAGGAGCGCTTGCCAGGGATTTTTTTGAATGGTTAGGTATTGGGTCCGGGCAATCATGTTGAGCGACGTGTTTGCGCTCGAGAGCTCTTTTCCCACGGAGTTGGCATCTCGTTTCAGATTTTGAATTTCTCGTTCAATGCGACGACGATCCTGATCGAGTTGACGTAGTTTACGGTTCGCCTCAGAAATAGCCGTGTCTGCCTTTTGCAGTTCTCCAGTGGCATTTTCTTTTTGGGCCTCATTGGCTTCGAGCTTACTCTGCAGATCTTTTAGCTGATTTTCAATCGTAGCTTTCTGATTTTCCGCGCGCTCTTTATCCTCAAGCGTTTTTTCTTCACGATTGACTTTTTTGGCGTCAACAACCGAACTTTGTAGACACAACACGGCCACAATACTCAATGCGAGTAGGGTGGAAGTATGTTTTCGGAGCAACGTCACAGGGTGAGAGAACGACATAAACTACTCAAAATCAGAATGCTCTGGTGTCAAGGCAAACTTGCAGGATCAATTTAACGCAGGGGGAGAGCCCATTACGTTCATGGCTCATTGTAGCGATCTTGGTTGTCAACAACGCTTTCATGTCACGTCGCCGCCTTGTTTAAGCGCGAGTCTGCTCACTAACGGCAGGGCTAGGCAGGAAAAAGGCAACATTTTTTCAGATGCAATGACGAGGGAGAACAATCTCGACTACAATCCCTATGTTCCGTACGCCATTCTAGCGAAACCCTCCTAGTCAGGCGCATACCTCAACTTAAAAATAGTGAAAAATACATGTCTCAGTTTCTTCTTGATAACCTGCTTTTGATTGGCTGTATTATCGTCTCTGCAGGTGGGCTTATTTTTTCGTCCCTTAACCAGAAACGCTATGGTCTGATGCTCAGCCCTGCTGATGCAACGACGTTGATCAACCGAAAGAATGCCCAAGTGCTGGATGTGCGTAAGGCTGCAGACTTTAAGAAGGGGCATATTGCTGGCTCAATCAATGCGCCCGCAGACCAAATCCAATCGCTTTTAGGCCAACTCGATAAAACTCGCCCTGTGTTAGTGGTGGATAACACGGGTAGCGTGGCCCGCGGTGTAGCCAAACTCCTTCGCAGTATTGGTTTTGCCGAAGTGTGTTTGCTCGAAGGCGGATTGGCTGAGTGGCAAAAAAATAATATGCCCTTGACGAAATAAACACCCGTCCCCATATACCTAGTAAGATAGGGTCACCATTGACCGCGAAGTTCGCCAACGTATGGCGCCTTCATCAACATATAAAGGAATAGAAATGGCCGAAAACGAAAACACCCAAGCTCCCGAGCAACAGCAGACGCAAGAGCCAGTCTTCCAGTTGCAGCGTTGCTACTTGAAGGATGTCTCTTTAGAGATGCCGAATGCCCCGGAAATCCTGTTGCAGCCTGCTTCTCAGGAACCTCAGGTGGACATCCAGTTTGAAGTTTCGAACCGTGTGATCGTCGAGTCGCTCTATGATGTGGCTGTGCGTGCCACCATTACGGTGAAGTTGGTTGATCGCGTCATTATTTTGACGGAATGCAAGCAGTCTGGGATCTTCACGATTGCTGGTTTGCCTGCCGATCAGGTCAATCATATCTGCAATGTGTTGTGCCCGACCATTATTTATCCGTACTTGCGTGCCAATTTGGCTGACTTGATGACGCGTGCCAACATTCCGCCGGTGCACTTGCCTGAAGTGAACTTTGAAATCCTGTACCAGCAGCGCTTGGCCGATGAACAAGCCAAGGCTCAGGGTGAGCAGGCTCCGGTCGCGAATAGCTAATCGAGAGACGTACGGTTTCTCCGACACTCTAAGGAGTGGTAAAAGGCGCTGTTGTTTTAACAGTGCCTTTTTTGTGCCTGATTAAAGATTTACACTTAAATAGTGAATAAAAGATGAATCATCATCAAATATGAGGTAAGGGGATCTTGGTGATTTGTCTTTCTCGGTTACACAGTTGAGCAATAGGTTTTCTACGTAAAATGGTTGTAAGACTAAGATTTTTTAGGGATTTTGTGTCATCAGGAGAACGCTCTAAAAACCGCGTTTCACTCGGGAAAAAACAAATAAATATACTGGCCAATTGATAGCGTGTTGATTTTTTTAATCACGGGATTAATACTTTTTTATAT
>CAJJMF010000111.1 GCA_905192805.1 uncultured Sutterella sp.
ATTCGTTTGTTGGATGCGGCGCATCCTGGGTCGGGCCAAGCCTTTGATGATCGCTGGTTAACCGAGGCCAGCCGCTTCACGGAGGATGAGCGTGGTTTTTGGCTCGCGGGGGGATTGAGTGCCGAGACGGTGAGTAGGGCGATTGAGCGCAACCGTGCTTGGGGCCTCAAAGGGGTCGATGTCAGTAGTGGAATTGAAACCAACGGGGAAAAGGATCCCCAAAAAATGCAGGCCTTCGTGGACGCCGTGCGAAACGCGGAGTGCGGGAGCACGAAAGCAGAATGTGAGCGGGCTCGTTAACCCGCAGGGAAACCGAATTTTTTAGGAGTGTAAACCATGACGCAATTGAAAGGACGTTTTGGCGTTCACGGCGGTCAGTACATACCCGAGACGCTTATGAATGCCGTCGATGAGCTCGAGAAAGCGTATTGTCACTACAAAGACGATCCCGAGTTTCGCGCGGAATTAGAAGCGCTGTTTAATGACTATGCAGGGCGCCCTTCGCGACTCTACTTTGCGAAAAAAATGACCGAAGACTTGGGTGGGGCACAAATTTACTTAAAGCGTGAAGACCTGAACCACACGGGGGCTCACAAAATCAACAATGTCCTAGGCCAAGCGTTGTTGGCGAAAAAAATGGGGAAAACCCGTTTAATCGCGGAAACGGGGGCTGGACAGCATGGGGTAGCCACCGCTACCGCTGCGGCCCTCTTAGGGATGGAGTGCGTGGTCTTTATGGGGAAAGAGGATACCGAGCGACAGGCGTTAAATGTCTATCGTATGCGGCTCTTAGGGGCTACCGTGATTCCGGTCACGTCGGGCACGGGTACCCTTAAAGATGCTGTCTCTGAAGCGATGCGCGAATGGACCACCCGCATTGCCGATACGCACTACTGCTTGGGGTCCGTGATGGGGCCGCATCCCTTCCCAACGATTGTGCGCGACTTCCAGGCGGTCATTTCCGAAGAAATCAAAACGCAGTGTCTGGCAAAAATTGGGCGCTTACCCGATGCCGTGATTGCTTGCGTGGGGGGTGGCTCGAACGCGATTGGGAGTTTCTACCACTTTATTAACGATCCTGAGGTGGCGCTGATTGGTTGCGAAGCCGCGGGTCGTGGAATAGATACGCCCGAAACGGCCGCGACGATCAACACAGGACGTCTGGGGATCTTTCATGGGATGAAGTCCTACTTCTGCCAAGACGAATTTGGTCAAATTGCGCCGGTGTACTCCATCTCTGCCGGGCTCGATTATCCGGGGGTAGGCCCTGAACACGCCTGGCTGCATGATATCGGCCGCGCCCAATATGTCGGCGTGACGGACGATGAGGCGGTGGACGCGTTTGAATACTTAGCCTGTACCGAAGGGATTATCCCGGCGATCGAATCCGCGCATGCCGTCGCTTATGCGCGTCAATTAGCGCCTACGATGGGGCGCGATAAGGTGATCGTGATTACCTTATCCGGACGTGGTGACAAAGACTGTGCGGCGATTGCCCGCTATCGTGGGGAGATGATTCATGAGTAAGATTGCCCAAGCATTTGCCAATAAAAAGGCCTTTATTGCCTTTATTACCTGTGGGGATCCTGACTTAGAGACGACCGAAAAGGCCGTGCGTGAAATGGCCAAAGCGGGAGCTGCCCTGATTGAGTTGGGTATTCCATTTTCGGACCCAACCGCTGAGGGGCCGGTGATTCAGGCCGCCAATGTGCGTGCGCTCGCCGCGGGCACGACGACCGACAAGATTTTTGCCATGGTCGAGCGACTTCGTCAGGACGTGACGATCCCCATGGTGTTTATGACCTACGCCAATGTCGTCTTTTCCTACGGTACGGAGCGCTTTATGGCGCGCTCGGCCGAGGTGGGTATCGATGGACTCATTTTGCCCGATGTGCCCTTTGAGGAAAAAGACGAGTTTGCGCCCGTGTGTGAACGCTACGGACTCGATTGGATCAGCTTTGTCGCGCCCACGTCGGAAGATCGTATTGAACGGATTGCGCGCGAAGCGAAAGGGTTTATTTATGTGATTTCGAGTTTGGGGGTCACTGGGGTACGTCAGTCCATTTCGACTGACTTATCGGGACTCATCGCGAAGATTCGTTCGGTCACCCAGACCCCCTGTGCCGTGGGATTTGGGATTGCAGAGCCGCAACAAGCGCGCGAGGTCAGTGCCGTGGCCGATGGCGTCATTGTCGGTTCCGCGATTGTGAAACGGGTGGCTCAGGCTGGTCGTGAGGCGCCTCAGGTCCTAGGGGAATACGTTAGGGCCATGGTGCAGGCCATGGGCTAAAGCGTGCGGGATGTCTCGTCCGAGAAGAGGCTCTGAATCGAAGGGTAAATCGACTTCGTTCAGAGCTTTTTTCTCTACACGCCTAGCAACAAGAAAACCCTTGCATGCGAGGAGAATGTCGGTACAATGGATTTAAGCGTCCATACCCAATGGACAGACCAAAGGAGGCCCGAATGCAGATTAGTCTCGACATCGTCTGGCTAGTGCTTGCCCTCGTTGTTGGGGGCGTCGAGTTGATGACGGGGACCGTATTTTTACTGGCAGTGAGTTTGGCACTTTTCGCGGGTGCGCTCAGTGCCTGGCTCGGTGCGACCCTGAGCCTACAGCTGGGCATCATTGCCTTAGTGACCGTCTTAGGCTGCACACTCATCGTATTAAAACGCCGACATCGTGAGCCCGATACGGTGGCGCAACCCGATCAGGGGCGACCCGTGCAGGTGGACGATGTGCAACCCGATGGTACGGCCGAAGTGATGTATCGCGGCGCACCGTGGCAAGCCCGTGCCAAAGTTGGGGTGTTAACCCCGGGCGCTTGGCAAATTGCCGAACTCGATGGTCCGTGTTTGGTCCTTGAACCCGCACAACGGGAGCCCAAGGACGTGTCCTAAGTCTCGCATCGTCCGTCATTAAGTCCATTCGTCACACTTCAGAAGAGAACCACAATCATGGAAGGAATTCTTATCGTTAGTATCGTTTTGGTGGCATTAGCGTTCTTATTCGCTGCACAGGCCATCAAGGTCGTTCCGCAACAGACCGCTTGGGTGGTGGAACGCTTGGGGAAATTTCATACCGTCTTAAACCCTGGGCTCAACTTCATTATTCCCTTTATTGACCGCGTGGCCTATCGCCATACGTTAAAAGAAATCCCCTTGGATACCCCGAGTCAAGTCTGTATTACGCGCGACAACACGCAGTTGAGCGTGGACGGGGTGCTCTTTTTCCAAGTGACCGACCCGCAGCGTGCTAGCTATGGGACGTCGAACTACGTGCTCGCCATTACGCAGTTGGCCCAGACCACGTTGCGTAGTGTCGTGGGTCGCATGGAATTGGATAAGACCTTTGAAGAGCGTGAATTGATCAACAAAGCCGTGGTAAGTGCCATTGACGAGGCGGCGCTTAACTGGGGCGTGAAGGTGCTTCGCTACGAAATTAAGGACTTAACGCCGCCCGCGGTGATTTTGCAGGCGATGCAACAACAAATTACGGCCGAACGTGAAAAGCGCGCGGTAGTAGCTGCCTCCGAAGGGCGTAAGTTAGAACAGATTAACTTAGCGACGGGGGCTCGTGAAGCAGCGATTGCAAAGTCCGAAGGGGAAAAGCAAGCGGAAATCAACAAGGCTGAAGGGCAGGCCGCGGCAACGCTCGCGATTGCGACGGCCACCGCTGAAGCGCTACGCCGTATTGCGGAAGCGACCCAAACGGAAGGTGGTATGAATGCGGTGAATTTGAAGATCGCTGAGCAGTATGTGGATGCGTTTGCGAACTTAGCCAAGACCAACAACACGTTGATCGTGCCCGGTAACTTGGGCGACATGAGTAGCATGATTGCCTCGGCCCTCAAGATCATGGAAGCGAACAAGACGCCCAAGGCCTAGTGCCTAGTGGAGAGGGTCGAACTTCGTGAGGGGCGTTCACGCACGCCCCTTTTTTCCTTTGATTTGGCGAACTCGCGTAAACCGTGTACACTCTGCGACATACGCTTCAATTTTTGCGGGAACTCGTACTATGTCCGATGAAACCACCCCTTCCTATGCTGTCACCGAAATCCCCAAACTGGCGGATCCTCAGGTCCTCAGTGAGATCTTGTTTTACACGGGGATCGATGTGATCCGGCTTTACCTGAGTGAAGACGAAGGGGCTGCCGAACAGTATTCGGCTATTGTGTTTGGGGTCTCGGCCATGTTTATGGACGCAGAGAGTTTTGTTCTGCCGGCTGGCTGGACACTCCCTAAAGTGGCAGCGCACCTGCGCGAGGCCTTAAAAGACGATTTAGCGAAGTTGCCGCGTGAAGAGCGCGAGTTGTTTAGTGATGATGAAACCATGCTGACGTTTGCGGTCGTGACGTGCTTTAATGAAGCGACGCATTATATGTCCGACTGGTGTGAACGCACGGGGATTCATGAGACCGACGCCATCATCCAGGGCCTTTTATCGGACCCAGTATTTGAAAACATGTTTACGCTCTGGGCGAATTTGATTTTGGGCGACTTTGCCCAAACCGAAAAGGAAAACGAATGACGCAAGACAATACCGATGTGACCACACAAGAGACCGAAGGCGCTGAGAATGAACCCTTAGTGCTGACGCCGGACGTGTTGGAGCAGTTGCTTTTAGGGTGCTATTGGGAGATTCTCAAGCGCATGCGTCAAGTGGGTTTACAAGAACTCACTTCGGATCAGGCAGCGGAAAGTGATGACGTCATGGCTCGCCATTTGGCCCGTACGTTAATGGGTGAGAACGATGGTTTTATCGTTCAGTTACCACGCCAAGGAATGGCGATTGTTGAAGGCGTGAAAGCGCAATTACCACTGCACTTTACGGCGGATGCCCTTGCAGGGGTCGACACCGAAAATCCGCGTGCCATGATGGTGTATGTGTGTCGTCTTTTTGTGCGCGAGTGCTATCACAGCATTACCGCCGTGGGGTCGCGTCCGGACTTTAAACCTGAAATGATGCGCGAAGAAAGTATGGCGCATTCGGCCTTGTGGCGTCGCCACTTGTGCCAATTACCCGAAAGCATGAGTTAACGTTTCGCCCAAAGGAGCGCGTATGAGCAATTGTGCTTCCAACCGTTGTGGTCCCCGTGGTTGTGGGGGTGGCTGTTCGGACTTTAGTTCTAAGGCGGAGCAATTGCCGAACTTGCTGGCCATTGATGTCGTCGGAACGATTTTCGAACAAGCCATTCGCAATATGACGTTGCGTTGTGCCTCGCTTGAGTCTGGTTTGATGAGTCCCGAGGAGTACGACGAAGCCAAGTCGAAGTTAATTGACTGGTTGGTCGCGCTCTTTCGCGGTGAAAATCCGCACTTTGAAACCAATAGTGAATGGCACCAAGGGGCATTAGCGGACTTTTTGCGGGAAAAACTCAACCGCCCTACCGATAGCGACGCGGGGGTGTTGCGTTTTGCAATGACGCTCTTTGCGGACGATGCGGATCAAATGGCCCATGAGGTGGTGTCTCACGCGTCCGATGAGCGCAGTAACGCTGCCCGTAGTCAAGTGGCCAGTCTCTGGGCGCACTTAATGACAGGAGCGCCGGAGAGTTTTGAAGAGTAAGGAGGGGAGACACTTATGCCCAATCCTTTTACCAACGATCCCGATGATTGGCGCAATGCGCCTACACGGAGTGAACTGCAACGCCGAGCCATTGAAGGACTCACGGACGAAGCGGTACGTCGCGTGATGGGGCGTATGACCCCTGAAGCGTTTCGTGCTTTACGTGCCGTAGGGCGCATGCGTAACCAGAGCCCCGAAGAGGCTCTGCGTGAAGAAATTCGCCTCTATATTGAGGAAAAAATCCCATTGCCCGACACCGAGACGCTCATTAGTGCCATGCGTGATCGGTTTTACCAAGCAGGGTATGCGATCGGTACCCTGAAGCGCTGGATTCAGAATCGCTAATGGACAAGAAGGAAAGCCCACGGCTTGCGTAGTGCGAGAGTGGGCTTTTCGCCTTTTGGGTCACGCTTGACTGGGCCTGTGTTCGCGTCACCGGTCTCAGGAAAAGTACTTGAAAAGACTTCAAAACGTTGCGTGAGGCGAGTAGATTAATAGGCTTTGTATATAATGGATAGGATGCCAAGCGTTTTAAGTCCTTCTACAGGTCTTGAGATCGGAATAACGCATTCCCGACGCTTGCTAGCACCTTTTTCAAGCATGGATAGCTCTTCTTGAGGAGAGCCTCTATTCGTTGATTTAAGAGAGATGACAACATGAAGAAATCCTATTTGTTAGCTTCTGCGGTGGCATCCGCTTTAATTTTAGCGGGCTGTGCCCACCAAGCGCCTCAAGCGGAGACCGATGCTAAGGCTGCTGAAGCGTCTACCCCCGCCACGCAAAACCAGACCCCTGCGCAGACCGAACAGACGGCTCAGTTGGATGCGCCGCTGTGTCTGGCGATTAACCCCAATATTCCATCGGCTGACTTGGTCAAGCTGATTCAGGCTGGGATGGAACAGGTGATTAAGCCCGTGACGGCTTTTGATGAAAAGTCGGTGCCCGAGGTCTGCAAGAACGCTTACGTAATGCACTATGGTATCCGTGCTAAGCAGGCAGAAACCAAGCCCGTCAAGGGTAAGAAGGCCGCTCAGGCCCAGAAGCCCCAAGTCGTAATCGAAGCCATGGACTTCTTGGTTGCTCGCGATGGTAAGAGCGTGCTGCAGGGTGAAGGTCCCGCCGTTAACGGTGACATCACGGCGCAACAAGTGCTCAACTATTCCACCAACATGACCAAGGCGCTCTATGATCGCTACACGAGTGGTCAGTTGAACCAGCCGCAAGCTGCCCCGGCTCCGGCGCCTGCCAAGTAATCGGCACCCCTAAGCCTACCGTTTTCTGACAAAACGCCTCGAGAGTTCGAATCTCGAGGCGTTTTACGTATTCAACCGACGGCTTAGCGCCACGTGCGACGCTTAAACGCTCGGTTAGGCGCCAGACCCCCTCGGGTAGGAAGCACACGGGAGCGGGGACGAGCCCGTTGAAGAATCCGTTTCGTGCCCCGTAATGTGACGGGGGTAGCCACGTCAGGCGTCGAGTTGGGCGGAGGCAAAAGGTGAGCCGGAACGTGGAGGAGTCGCTGAAGTCGGTGAAGCCAGTGGTAAGAAATCGGCTTGATATCGAAATAGTAGGTGACTAAGCGCACCACAAACACGAGTCCACCGCAGAGCATACTAAGAAGAGCGGGGTTGTTGTAATAACGAATGGCGATGGTGTAAGCCAAACACCCCACAAAGGCGGCTGAGGCATAGGGTGAGCGATCCGAGAGTACCGCTGGGACGCGGTTTAAGAACACATCGCGCAGTAGTCCCCCAAAGACCCCCACAGTCACCCCAATGATGATACTCGTGGTGTTGTTAGCACCGGTGGAGAGTGCCGTAATCGTACTGCCCACGCTAAAAAAGGCCAAGCCAATGGCGTCCGCGACAATGTAAAGAGCCGTTTGCCAGCGATCACGCAAGCGACGAATAATGCTCGGGGCAAAGAGGGCTAAAAAGGCGGCAAACCAAACCCATTGGGGGTGAGTTGCCCAATAAAAAGGGCGTAAATCGAGCATGATGTCGCGCATAATCCCGCCCCCAAAGGCGGTTGTAAAGGTCGCGACAAAGACACCCACGGGGTCCATTCGGCGACCGCGCGTCGCCAAAAGGCCAGCCAGGGCAAAACCAATCATCCCAACGCCGTCAAGCACTTCTGTGAGCATGGTGGGTCCTTTTGAATCGGGCAGGTCCTAAAAGCGGACGCTCGCAGTGAAAAAGACTACCGCGAGAGTCCGTTTGCGAAAATTTTCCCTATTCTAGGTGAAATATCTTAGTTCGTCATCTCGATTTGTTCGATGGGAACGATGCGAATGGTGGATGCACTCGAGGTGGTGGGCACACAAGTCGGGCGACACGATGTCCCTGGGGTAGCGCCCTCGTTAGGTAATCCGCGTTCTAAGGCTGCTTGGGTGGCTTGCTCTAATTCGTAGCCCACGTGTTGGGCCGTAGCCAGGTCGCCCGCCACACTGCTGCCCGCCGTGGTGAGAAAGTCCCCAAGGATCGCACTATTGACGCCCGCATACATCAGTTGTTCGGTCACGTTGGGACTTAACTGGGCACGCCCCCCGGCTAAACGCAGGTAGGCGCTCGGGTTAGCAAAGCGGAAAATAATGGCCGTACGAAGGACGGCTTCGTCCGTTAACGGTACTTGATGCGCTAAGGGAGTCCCCTCGATCGGACTCAAGAAATTGAGCGGAATCGAGGGAATGCCGAGGCGGCGTAGCGTCAGGGCGAGTTCAATGCGATCGTCTTCGGTTTCCCCAATGCCAAAGAGACCTCCCGAGCAGAGTTCCAACCCCGCACGTCGGGCCGCCTCTAACGTAGCAATTTTGTCCTCACGCGTGTGCGTCGTACATACCCGCTTAAAGTGTTCATCGCTGGTTTCGAGGTTGCAGTGATAACGTACTAACCCCGCGGCTTTTAATTGCCGCAACTCGGCTTCATTCATGACAGACAATTCAAATTCAACAGTAATACGGCATTGTCCTTGCCGGCTTACACT